>JAQBVK010000150.1 GCA_027623585.1 Planctomycetota bacterium | reverse complement strand
CGAAGGCACGCCGGTGGTGGTGGATCAAGGGCTCAACTGCGCGAGTCGCGGACGCGCGCGGAATCAATGGTGCCTCTACTGCGCCGATGGGCACAGTCATCAGTGCGCCGATTACGCCGAGCACGGCATCACCGGATTGCCGGGAGGACTCGCGGAGTTCGTGTGCGTGCCTGCGATTAATTGCCTCGCGCGCCGTCCCGATTTCCCAGCACGCCACGCAGCCGTGGCCGAGCCCTTGGCCTGTGTGCTACACAGTTGTGAAGCGGTCGGCACCGCGCGCGCGCGCTTTTCACTCGGCGCCGCCGATCCGGCAGCGCGCGTGCGCAACGTATTGATCACGGGCGCGGGCACTGCCGGGCTGCTGTTCGTGCAAGTGCTGCGCCGCGTGCTCGGTTTCGACGGACTGCTGATCGTCAGCGAGCCTGAGCCCGGCAAACGCGCGCTCGCCGAAGCTTTCGGCGCGATCGGCGTGGATCCGCGCGCGGAAGACGTCGTGGATTCGGTGCGCAAATTATCCGGAGGCAGCGGGGTCGAGTGGCTGATCGAAGCCAGCGGCTCAGGGCGCGCCTTCGAGCAGATGCACCGGCAGATCCGCAAGCAAGCCACCGTGTTGCTCTACGGCTTCGGCCACGCTGGGAGTAGCCTCGAGGCCTTGAATCCGCTGCACTGGAGAGAGCCGTGCCTAGTGACCCCCACCGGCGCGAGCGGCGCTCTCGACGCGGACGGACGCCCGGCGCTTTATCGGCGCGCATTAGACTTGCTCGAAGAAGGCGTCGTGCGCGCGGAAGAAATCGTCACTGAAGTACTGCCCGGACTGGACGCGGTGCCTGCGGCGTTCGAAACTTGGGGGCACGACCGGCGCTCGATCAAGGGCGTCGTCGAGTTGAAATGAACGAGACTCGCTACCCCGCCGCCGCGCTCGACGCGTTCTGCCGTTCCGTCTTCGAACACCACGGCGTGCCTCCTGACGAAGCGGCTTTGGCTTCCGAAGTGCTCGCCACGGCCGACCTGCGCGGCGTCGACTCGCACGGCGTCGCGCGCCTGCGCACCTATCACGACATGCTCGCGCTCGGGCGAATCAATCCGCGCCCGCGCCTGAGCATCGTGCGCGAGACCGCGAGCACGGCGACGGTGGACGGCGACAACGGCCTCGGCTTGGTGGTGGGACCCAAGGCCAACCGAATCGCCATGGACAAGGCCGACGCCGCCGGCAGCGGCTGGGTAAGCGTTCGCAACACCAACCACTACGGTCTGGCCGCTTACTATCCGCTGCGCGCGCTGGAACGCGGCATGATCGGATGGTCGATGACCAACAGCACGAAGTTGGTCGCGCCGCTGTGGGGCGCCGAGCGCATGTTGGGAACCAATCCGATCGCGATCGCGTTCCCGGGCCAGGAAGAACCGCCGGTGGTGGTGGACTTGGCCACCAGCGCGGTCGCTTACGGGAAGGTGGAGATCGCGCAACGCGCGGGCGAGTCGATTCCGCGCGGCTGGGCGATCGACGCGCGCGGCGAGCACACCGAAACCCCTGCGGGCATGATCGAAGGCGGCGCCTTGTTGCCGCTCGGATCCTTCCGTGAAGCGGGCGGCCACAAGGGTTTCTGCTTGGCGACGATGGTGGACATGTTGTGTTGCGTGCTGTCGGGCGCCAACTGGGGACCTTTTGCCCCCCCCTTCGCGCTGCGCCAGGAGATCCCGGCGCGTTCGGTCGGCAAAGGCATCGGCCACTTCTTCGGCGCGATGCGTATCGACGGCTTCATCGATCCGGATGAGTTCCGTCGTCAAGTCGACGATTGGGTGCGCACCTTCCGCGCGACCAAACCGCAACCCGGAACCACCGGAGTCGTGATTCCGGGTGATCCAGAGCGCGAAGCCGAGATCGAACGGCGCGAGCACGGAGTTCCGTTGGTGTCCGCCGTGATTGAAGACCTGCGCGCGGTCGCGCGTGAAACGGGAGTGAAGTTCGAAGCATGAGACTGGTGACCTACCGCCATGAGAACGCGACGCGCCTTGGCGCGCTCGAAGACGGCTTGGTGCGGCCGCTGACCGGACCGCTGGCAAACACCTGTGAGCAACTTGCGGCGCTCGCGGAGGCGCATGAACGCCGGCTCCGGCCCCAGACCGCTAGCGTCCCGATCGCGGACGTGCAGTTGCTCGCGCCGGTGCCGCGTCCAGGCAAAGTGATTTGCATCGGCTTGAATTACCACGACCACGCCGCGGAGTGCGGATTGCCCGTGCCCGAAACGCCGATGTACTTCGCGAAGTTCGGCTCCTGCGTGATCGGCCCGAACGAGCCCGTGCCGATTCCTCCGGGTAGCACGCAGACCGATTACGAAGCGGAAATGGCCTTCGTGATCGGGCGGCGCGCGCGACGCGTATCTACCGCGAATGCGCGCGCTCACGTGCTGGGTTGGTGCTGCCTCAACGACGTCAGTGCGCGCGACTTCCAGTTCTCGGACGGGCAGTGGACGCGCGGCAAGGCCTGCGAGGGTTTCGCCCCGATGGGGCCTTGGATTGCGACGCCGGACAGCGTGCCTGATCCGCACAACTTGGGCATCCGCCTGCGGCTGAACGGCTCCGTGATGCAGGATTCATCCACCACGCAACTCGTGTTCGGTGTGGACGAATTGCTCGCCTTCCTCTCCGAACACGTGACGCTGGAACCCGGCGACGTGGTCTCGACCGGCACGCCGCCGGGCGTGGGCTTCGCGCGCAAACCGCCGGTGTTCCTGAAGCCAGGCGACGTGATGGAGGTCGAGATCGACGGCCTCGGCACGCTGCGCAGTCCGGTCGTAGGATCGTGAGCGAATGATCAAAGCGGTTCTTGCACCGGTCGCTGCGGCAGCGCTCGCATGGCTTGCCGCGCAGGAGCCTGCTAGGCCGGTGGACTTCGCGCGCGAGGTGCTGCCGGTGCTCGAAGCACATTGCTTCGGCTGCCACGGCACGACCAAGCACAAGGCGGGCTTGCGCCTCGACCAACGTGCGGCCGCCTTCGCGGGCGCGCGCTACGGCAAGGATCCTGTGATCGTTGCGGGCTCGCGCGAGGAAAGCGAGTTGTGGCAGCTCATCGCAAGCGATCTCGAGGATGAGCGTATGCCTCCTGCAGACTCCGACGTCGCGGCCTTGACGCCGGAACAGATCGAAACCCTCGGTCGTTGGATCGACGAGGGCGCGCCGTGGCCCGACGACGGGCGTCCCGCAGTTTGGCCCGCGAAGCACTGGGCCTACGACGCGCCGGCCACCATCCTTGTGCCGGAAGCGCTTACGGAGGCAGCCTCCTCGCATCCGATCGATCGCTTTCTGGCCGCTCGGGCGATCGACCGAGGTGTGACGATCACACGCGAAGCCGATCGCGCCACCTTGCTGCGGCGCGCATCTCTTGATCTGATCGGCTTGCCGCCGAGCCTCGAAGAACTCGATGTTTTTCTCGCCGACGAGCGCGCCGACGCGTGGCCGCGCGCGATCCAGCGATTGCTCGCCTCACCTCACTACGGAGAGAAGCAGGCGCGCTGGTGGTTGGATCTCGCGCGTTACGCCGACAGCCATGGCTACGAAAAGGACGGAGACCGCGAGATGGGCCGCTGGCGCGAGTGGGTGATCGAAGCCTTCAACGGTGACCTCCCCTATGACGAGTTCAGCATCCTGCAACTCGCCGGCGACCTGTTGCCGAATGCCACGCCCGAACAGATCCTCGCCACCGGCTTCCATCGCAACACCATGCTGAACGATGAAGGCGGCACCGACGACGAAGAGTTCCGCGTCGCCGCCTTGCACGACCGCGTCGGCACCACCGCGACGGTGTGGATGGGAAGCACCCTCGCGTGCGCGCAGTGTCACGATCACAAGTACGACCCCTTCTCCCAGAAGGACTATTACCGCCTGTTCGCGCTGCTCAACGACACGGCGGATGGCGGAAAGACTGCAGGCCCCACGATCTCGGTTCCCTATCAACGCGACGCGGCGGAGATTGCGCGGATCGAGCGGGCGCTGGCGAAGCTGCGGGAGCCGGCTGCATCCCCCACCCTTGCCGGAGCCGAGCCCCAGGACTGGATCTGGGTGTCCGGACTCACGCCTCCCGCCGCCCAACGCAGCGAGTGGACGCCGGCTTCCTTCGAAGATGAGGAGCTCGGCCTCGTCCGGGAACAGAGCGCGCCGGAATTGGTTCAGCATTTCGTCGAGCGCGCCGAGTTCGCGCCGGCCGTACTCGCTGAAGACCGGATCTTCGTTTGGGTGCGGCTCGACCCGGAGCAGGCGCCGAACACGGTCATGCTCCAATTCCATCAAAACGGATCTTGGGAGCACCGCGCCTACTGGGGTGAAGACCGCATCCCTTGGGGAGGGCTAGGCGAAGAGAAACCGGCGCATCATCGCGTCGGCGAGCTGCCCGAGACCGGCACTTGGACGCGCCTCGAAGTCTCAGCCGCCGAGGTAGGGCTCGATCCTCAGCGCGCGCTCGACGGCATCGCCTTTTCGCAGCACGGTGGCCGCGCTTGGTGGGCGGATGCCGGCGTCCGCAGCGCACAAGCCGCCTCCATCGAGACGCGCTCGAAGATCATGGCCTTGGAGGCCGAGCGGCCGATGCCCCCCGCGACCATGGTGTTGCAGCGCCGCGCCGAGCCGCGCGAGACCCATCTGTTGCTCAAGGGATCCTTTCTCTCGCCGGGAGAACGGATCGAAGCTGGACTACCAGCCCTATTCGCGCCGAAGGACCGCCCGATCCGCGAGCGCCTCGAACTCGCGCGTTGGCTGGTCAGCACCGAGAATCCGCTCGCGGCACGCGTACTCGTGAATCGCGTCTGGCACGAAGTCTTCGGGCGCGGGCTCGTTGAAACTGTGGAAGATTTCGGCACGCAGGGCAGCCCCGCCACCCACCCTGAGCTGCTCGACTGGCTTGCGGCTTGGTTCATGGAGCATGATTGGAGTCTCAAGCAGCTCTATGCGCTGCTGCTCGAGTCGGCGGCCTACCGGCAACCGGCTGCGAGCTCGGCGGAAGCTCACGCGCAGGATCCACAGAACCTCTGGCTCGGACGCGCACCGCGTCTCCGTCTCGACGCCGAGGAGTTGCGCGACCTCGGACTGAGCGTGAGCGGATTGTTGGTTCCGGAAATCGGCGGCCCGAGCGTCATGCCATACCAGCCTGCCGGCGTGGACAACGCGCCTTACGCGGGAGATCGTTGGAGCACGGCGCAGGGGCCCGAGCGTTGGCGTCGCGGGATTTACACCTTCTGGCGGCGCAGCGCGCCCTATGCCACCTTCGCGGCCTTCGATGCGCCCAGCCGTGAGTTCATCTGCACGCGCCGTGCTCGCTCCAACACGCCCCTGCAAGCGCTCGCTCTCCTAAATGATCCCGCGTTCTGGGAGATGGCGGAGGCGCTCGGCCGCCGCATGCGCGCGGAAGCGAGTTCCGACGACGCCGAGCGCATCGCGCACGGCTTCCGGCTCTGCGCGGCGCGAAGCCCCGACGCGATGGAAGCCGAGCTGCTGTTGAGCTTGCTCAGCGCAGAGCGAGCAGAGCACGGCGACGAAGACCGCGCGTGGACCCTGCTCGCCAACGTGCTCCTGAACCTCGATGAGACGATTGTGAAGTGATGATGGATCGCCGACGTTTTCTCGGTTCGCTCGCCGCCGGCGCCGCCGGGTTGGCCGCCGCTCGCACGGTCGCTCCACTCGCGCTGGCGCAGCGCGCCCGCATGTTGAGCTCCTTCGGCCAGGCCAAGCGCGTGATCGTGTTGCACATGGCGGGTGCGCCCTCGCAACTCGATTTGTTCACGCCGAAGCCGGAACTCAACAAATTCCATCTGAAGCCCTGCCCGGATCATCTCCTACAGAACGAGCGCTTCGCCTTCATCAAGGGTCACCCAAAACTGCTCGGTTCGCCCTACGCCTTCGCGCAGCACGGCCAAGGCGGCGCTTGGCTGTCGGAGCTTCTGCCGGAGACCGCCAAGATCGCGGATGAACTCTCTTTCGTTCATTCCATGAAGACCGAGCAGTTCAATCACGCGCCAGCTCAGGTCTTCTTGTTCACCGGACACGCTCTGCCGGGCCGCCCGAGCCTCGGCGCATGGCTCTCGTGGGGCCTCGGCACTGAAAATCCCGACTTGCCGCCTTTCGTCGTGCTGACTTCAGGCCCTTACGCGCCCGACCGCGGCGCCGCC
>JAQBVK010000149.1 GCA_027623585.1 Planctomycetota bacterium | reverse complement strand
CCTCGGCGGAAGCGCTGAACCCGGCCGGCGCGCCCATCGGCGCGGCGTGGGTCGGCGCGCCCGGCGCGGTGTAGAGGTGCTCTTCGCTCAGGAAGTGATACTGGTCCACCGCGCGTTGCAGCAGATCGCTCATCGACTCGCGGAACGCGCAGGCTTCGACCTTCACTCCTTTCGCGCGCAAGGCCGGCACCAAGTCGGCGAACACGCCATTGCCGCTGGCAATGATGATGGTGTCGACCTTGTCGGCGATCGTCAGCATGTCCATCGCCATGCCGAGTTCCCATTCGGCCTTGCGCGAGCCGTCCATGCGCTCGATGACTTCGCGCTTGCGCACCTCGAAGCCGCAGTAGCGCAAGTGGTCGAAGAACGACACCTGGTCCACGCCCTCGCGATCGATCACGTACGCGAGCGAACGCACGAGGCGCCGGCTACGAACGCAGGAGCGCAGCATTTTCGAGTAGGAAAGATTGCGCCCGAAGGTCTTCTTCGCGGAGTGGTACATGTTCTGCACGTCCACGAAGACCGCGACCGTCTGCCGCTTCAGAAAACCGCCCGGTGAGGCGTAGCCGCCGTTGTTGGGCATCCGGCCATTGACCGGGTCGAGGTTGAGCTCGCGCCGCAGGCGCCAGACTTCGTCCTTGAGGTCAAGGTACTTGTCTTCGAGATCTTCACGCTCGTATCCGGCGACGTCTTCGCTCGGATCGAGCACTACGCTGGACTGTTCTGGGTTGGAGTGAAAACTAGGCGTGGAGGGCCCAAGGCCGGCTCCGTCTTCAAGGTCGAGACGAGAATCGCTCATGGCGAATGTATGAATGATGTTCCTGGGTGATCGGCCCGTGGTCGAAAAAAAATCGACTGAATAGGCGCACGCGGGCCTTCGCGCGGCCTCCGTCGAAGTTTCATGGTAACCATTCCGCATCAGCCAGTCCATCGGCGGCGGCGCCCGTCCGCCGGGTCGGGAAGCGGCGCGGCGCCACCGGAGCGGCGTCCGGGCAAGGGCGCGCTCCCGTGATGCGATCGAGGCGGTAAGTCTTGTAGAAGCAGGCCTCGTGACAGAGCGCTTCCATCCAGAGATGCCCGCCACTGCGATAGAACAGCCGCGGCGACACCCGCAGCGCCGATAGGCGGCCGCTTGCGAGGCGATAGGCCAGATCGACCGCTTCGCCCGTGAGCGAGGCCTCGCGCAACATTTCGTCCCGCTCTTCCAGGCGCGGGTCCTCCGGAGAGTAGTGGGAGAGATTCTTCCCCCGCGCCGCGTCGCTCCCGCGGCCCTCGGAGCCTCCGACTTCGCACAATCGCCACCACAGGTTCAAAGTGTGTTGAGCGTCGGCCAGCGCGCGGTGGTGCTGAGCAGGCGGCAGCCCCAGCTCGGCGACCAGTGATTGCAGCGAATGGGAACGGCGCTTGAGCAGGCCGCGCGAAGCGCGCAGCGTGCACCAGGTCGGATTGTCCGGCAGATTCAGGTTGAATCGGCGGCACTCGGCGGCCAGGACCGTCGCGTCGAAGGACACGTTATGGCCGAGCAGCGGCGCCGAGCCGATCCATGCCAAGAATTCACTCACTACGGCGCGCGCGTCCTCGGCGTCCGCGACCATCGCGTCGGTGATGCCGTGGATGGCGATCACCGCCTGCGGGATCGGAGCTTCAGGGAACACCAGCCGGTCGAAGCGATCCACGATCGCGCCGCCGCGCACCTTGAGCGCGCCGATCTCGACTAGCCGTCCGCTCGGGGGCATGCCCGTGGTTTCGGTGTCGAACACCACGAACTCGCGCCCGATGCCCATGCCCTACTTCACCGGGTACGTCTCGAGCACCCAGGTCTTCCACGCGTCCTCGGCCGAAAGGAAAGACCATCCGAATGCGCTCTGCAGGGCTTCGCGTTGCACGTCGAGATTCGCGCTGTTGGTGGGGTTGAACTTGATCGCGAGCAGGAACCGCGCATAGCCGTCCGGATTGGTTTCGATCAAGAAGTGCACCTTCGACCAGGACACGATGTGGTCGTGCAAGCCCATTTCGCCGAAGGAACTCAGCTTCGCAAGATCCAGGAAAGTCGGCGCGCTGTTCGACACCACCAGTTTGCGCACCGCGACCGCGTAATTGCTCTCGTCGGCGTTCATCTCCCCAGCGCCTTCGTCGAGGTCGTAGAAGTTGTAGTCCGGAGAGTTGCGTTGCGTCAACCAGTGGCCGAGTCCGATGCGCAGCCAGAACGGCGACTCCACCAGATAGCACATGTAGGCGTCGAGCATGTTGATGCCGACGTTGTGGAGCAGCGCGTTGTGAACGTGCTGATCGTGCTTCATGCCCTCGGCGTCGGACGAAAAGCCGAACCACATGGCGCGGCTCTTGGGTTGGCCGACGTCCACCTTCCAAGTGCAGTGCCAGCGCTGCGGGTGGCTGTCCTCGTGCCCGATGTAGTCGCGCTTGAAGCGTTCCATGTCCGCCTTGTAGTGAAACATCAGGATCTCGAACTTCATCGGCATGCCGAAGAATCGTCCGAGTTCGATCCAGGAAGCCCATCCCTGCGGACGGGGCGGCCGCGTTTGATAGTCCTCGTTGAGAAACGTCTCCCACTCTCCCTCCTTGGCGGCGAGAAAGGTCTCCTCAGGCGGCAAATTCTCCCACTGCGCGGCCGCAGTCTGCGACAGCGCCACCACCTCGGAATACATCTTCTCCATGCGCTCGGCGAACAGGTGCAGGCGCAGCGGCCGGTCGAGCGTCGCGGTCTTTTTCGGGTCGATCGCCGGGAACTTCTTGGACAGTTCCTCGAGTTCCGCGCGGTAGAGTTTTTTCTGATCGACCGGGATCTTCCAGTCCTTCAGGTCGCTGCCGATTCGGAAGTGCGTAGATTCGATCCACAAAATCGTGCGCGCGCCGAGGTGGTCTTGGATCTCCTGCGAGTCGCTGTTGAAGAACACGAACGGACCGTGGTTGACGATGCCCGCCGCCGCCATCAGCTCCGGATCCTCTTTGCATACCCAGCAGGCTTCTTGCTTGCCGCGCTGCGCGCTCGCGTCCGGGGCGAGCAGCAGGGCCGCGCCGACGGCCAGCAGCGGCAACAGGGAACGGGTGAGCATGTCTAGAGTTTTTTCTTCCAGGCTTCCGCGTTCTCGATGATCTGGGTCATCGAGGGTTTCTCAAGCGGCGCCTCACCGGCGATCACCACCCGGCAAGCGTTGATCGCCGCCAAGCGCAGGCTGGTGTCGCTCTCACTGAGCATCGGGATCAGCAGTCGCGCTTGCTCCTGGACGCCGAAGAGTTCGAACATGCGCACGCCGAGCAGGCGTTCCTGCAACTTGTTGGACGCCAGCGACTCACGCGGCAGGTCGGCCAGCGGGCCTCGCTCGAGTCCAGCGAAGTCGGCGCGCAGCGCGGCCGCCTCCTTGGTCCAACGCGTCCGCATCGCCTCCATCACCACCGCAGCTCCAGCGCGATCGCCGCGGCGCAGCAGCCCGCGACCGGCCTGGTAGGCAATGCCGGCTCCCTCCTCCTTGAGCAAGGGCGTCAAGAACTCGACGGCGTCCTTTCGGTCGCTGTCCGCCCAGCGTCGCACCAGATACCCGCGCAACTCATCGGGCGACTTCTTCGTCAACAGAGCCCAAGCAAGCTTCAGGTCGGCGCCGGTCAGCACCGCGTTGAGCACCGATGCGTGTTCCGCGAAGCGGCCGGCTTCGATCATTTTCGGCGTGGCGTTGAAGACGAAGGGAATCACGCCTTCTCCGTAGCCGATGAGCTTCTTGCGCGCTTCATCGCGCTGCTCGTCCTTCTCGGCGCGTCGCAGAGCGACGAGGTCTTCCTGCGCGCTCTTCTGTTCGAGCCCGCTCAGCCGCGCGAACTCCTGCTTGGGCGGGGGCGGCCTCTCGGGTTCTTGGGAGGGAACGGCTGGGATGAGGGAGAGCAGCAGGGTGAGCATCATCGGGCAGGTTCCGTTGCGGTGCGCTCCCGTCCATGCCGGAACTCGAGCGGCAGCGCGTCCAGCAGTTCAGGATTGCCGGAGAGTGGCAGTTTAACCCAGTCAGCGCGCGCCTGGTCTCGATCCGCTTTGCCGCCGACGGGGAACACGATGCGGTCCACGACCACCTGCGCCAGTCCGCGTGGCAGCGCCTCGCGGGCGACCAAACGGATGATTTCCCAACCACGCTCGCAGCGCAGCGGTCCCCTCCATTCCCCTTCCTCCATCGCAGCAACGTGTGCCGAGGCGCTACCGCCCAGATGGGCTGGACCTGGGCGTTCCAGTTGTGATTCAGCGGGTTGATCCGGCAGCAGGAGCCGCGCCTCGCCGAGAAGGGCGCTGAAGTCTTCGCCCGCTCGGAGGCGCGCCGCGTAAACCTCGGCCTCGGCGTGGGCTGCGCGGCTCAACTCGGGCAGCCGCGCGTGGATCAGGGCCTCCTCCGCGAGACCGCTGTCCAAAAGGTGCCACAGCATGGTGGATCGCCCCTCTGTCGAGAAGGACTGGTGAAGGCTTGCCTCCAGAGCCGTGATCTGCCGATAGGGGATCTCGACCTCTCCAATGCGCAGCCCTTCGGGCTCTCCGCAGGACGCGCAGAGCAGCCCAAGCATCCAGGCGACGCCCGGGAGGTAGAATGGTCTGCCCCACGAACGCACGGCACACACCGTTTCCTTCATGAAGTTCATCCTCCGTTTCGTTTCGTCTGCTCTCATCCTCGCCGGCTCCGTGGGTTCGGCCACGGCGGCTTGCGCCGCTCCTGAGCATAGTGCGCTCACCGCGGCCGGTCCCCAGGAGGTCGTTCCGCCCCAGGAACCTGAGTCCGACGGCTCGGTCCAGTTCGAAACCAAGCTGCCCGTACTTCCGGAGATCGCGATCGTCTTCGCGCAGGATGCGGGCGAGAAGGCCTCCAGTCTGAGCTTCGAGGAGCGCCAGCGGCGCGCCCTGCTCTACTCCGCCGCCTCGAACATCGTGAACCTCGTGGCACTCGAAGTGCTGTTGGAGGGCGAGGTCGCGCGTCGCTCTTCCGCCGGCATCCGCGTCGGCGGCACCGAGATCACCGACGAAATGGTGGGCGTCAAGGTGCAGGAGCAGGTCGACATCTTCCTGGCGCAGGCGCCGAACGGCGATTTCTGGCGTCAGCGCTTGATCGAGGGGTATACCGAGGACGCTTACCGCCGTACGGTCGGCTTGGTACTGCGCGTCTCCGACATGTTCTTCCCGGCCGATCCCGAACTCTGGCCGGTCGAACTGCTCATGACGATCTTCGACTCCGAGTCCGAGAACTCTCACTGGGTCCCGGTGAAGCAGGAGCTCGACGGCCGTCTGGAGATGAAGGCGCAAGGTCAGTCCTTCCCCGACATGCCTTCTGATTTCGTGTTTTCCTACATCATGCTGCCGGGCGTGCTCGCTTGGCTGCGCTCGGAGGCCGACATTCAGTACCCGACCACCGGATTGCCGGAAGGCGTTGCGCTGCGCGTGAACGGCGTGGACTTCAAGACCGCCGATCTGCTCGATTACGCGCGCCCGCTGATGTCGCCGGTCGCCGAACAGATGGCCGCCGACTGGGTGTCCGCGATCGATCTGGCCGAGAGCGAACTGCGCGCGGACGGAAAGTGGCTCTCGAAAGCCACGCTCGACGCGATGTGGGAGGCGGAGCGCCTGGATTACGAGGGCACCATCTTCACGCACGAGCAAACCGTGCTGGAGTTCCTCGGCTTCCCGTCGATGGAGCACTATCGCGCGTACTTCGATGCGCGCCGCTCCTGCCGTACCACGATGCCCGATCCCTTCCCGCAGGAATGGATTGAGCAGGAGATGGTGGATCGCGGCGCTTTCCTCGGCCTCGGAAAGGTCTCGGCCGAGGTGATCTTGATCGCGGCGGTCGAGCCGTCGGCCTTGGAGTTCTCGATGTCGCCGAAGGTCTACCGCCCCGGCGCGGATCCCTTTGCACAGTACGAGGAAACGGCGAAGGAAGTCGCGCAGCAGTTGCAGGACGGCGAGCCCTTCGCCGATTTGCTGCTCGAGTACAGCAATTACCCGGCACGAGTGCCGGGGGGCAACTTCCTCCAGCGCGACCACGGCCGCTTCGGCTCCTTGTCGCGCGCCGACCTGCGCGTGCTCCTCGGCGAGAGTGAGTACACGGACCTGCTGCAGGGCTACTCGATCGGAGACGACATGTTCTTCGGCGCCGAGGTCGACGCGGTCTACGGCCCGGTCAAAGGCCCGCTCGGTTGGTACATCTACCGCA
>JAQBVK010000148.1 GCA_027623585.1 Planctomycetota bacterium | reverse complement strand
CCTCGAGTTCCACGCGATCGTCAAAAGGATGGCGCACGCCACAGATCTCCTGGTAGTCCTCGTGTCCCTTACCGGCGATCAGGAGAATCTCGCCCGCGCCGCATCGCGCCAAGGCGGCGCGGATCGCCGTGCGCCGATCGAGCACGATCTCGGCCTCCACGCCGGCTGCGCGCACGCCCACCGCCACCGCTTCGGCGATCTGCGCGGGGTCTTCGCTGCGCGGATTGTCACTGGTGATCACGCACCAATCGGCGGCGCCCGCCACGGCGCGTCCCATCGGCGCGCGCTTGTGCGGATCGCGATCCCCGCCCGCTCCGAAAACGACGCCAAGGCGAACTCCAGGGTGGCTTGCGCGCAGAGCTTCGATGACGCGCTCGAGCGCGTCGGGAGTGTGCGCGTAATCCACGAACAAGGACCACGGCGCATCGGGCAAGACGCGCTCAAGCCGGCCCGGCGCAGAACATGACTTCTCGAGCGCCTCAGCCGCAGCTCCGCCATCCGCGCCCGCAGCGCGCGCCAACCCCCATGCAAGCAGCAGGTTCTCCGCGTTGTGGAGGCCCGCAAGAGGGCTCTGCAAGCGCGCGGACCCGAACTCGCCGTCGATTTCCATGAACACGCCGCCGTCCCGGCACTCGGCGCGCGCACGGAGCTCACCCGCCGCCTCGTTCATCGTCCAAAGCAAGCGGCGCGCCCGGGTCGCGCGCGTGAGCCGGACCGCGGGCTCACAACGCGCAGGGATCAAGGCGAGCGCCTCGATCGGCAAGAGGTGGAAGAGCGCGGCCTTCGCCGCCGCGTATTCTTCGAGTGTGCCGTGGTAGTCGAGGTGATCGTGAGTCAGGTTGGTCCACGCGGCCGCACCGAGCCGCACCCCGGCCAAGCGCCCCTGGGAGATGCCGTGCGAGGAAGCCTCCAACGCACAGGCGCGCGCACCCGCGGCGGCGGCATCTGAGAGCCAAGCGTGCAAGCGATCGGCGCTGACGGTGGTTTCGCGCGTCGAGACGCTGCGGCCGCCGAAGGAGAAGCCCAGGGTTCCGGCGCGCGCGCACGGAAGCCGGCAGGCTTCGAGCGCTTGCGCGAGCAAGTGCACGGTGGTGGTCTTACCGTTGGTGCCCGTGACCGCTGCGCACCACAGGGCAGTGCTCGGTTCGCCGGCCAGCAGGTGCGCGGATTCGCCGGCCAGCCAGGACAACTCGGCGGCGTCCGAGGCGCAAAGCGTGGGCAGCTCGCATTCGTCGAGCGGCGGCGCCGTGAGGACGGCAGCCGCGCCGCGCGTCATCGCCTCGGCCAAAAAACTGCGGCCGTGGGCGCGCGCGCCCGGCAGTGCGCAGTACAGATCGCCTGAGCGTACAGCGCGCGAATCGAAGCAGGCGCGCTTCAACTCGGGATCAACACCGGACGGGGCGGAACAGAGCACGCTGCCAGCGCGCGAGGGGTGGGTTTGTAACCGGCGCGCCAGATCGGACCACTTCATGGAGCTACCGTTGGCGCACCTTATCCGGTGCAGCAGCCGATTCCAAGCGCGCAGCCGGCGCGAGCGTTCCACGCAGTTCGAGCGCGCGACGCAGAATGCGTCCAGCGCTCGGTCCGGCCATCAGAGAGCCGCGCGGTTTGCCGTTCTTCGGATCGTCCACCACCACGATCACGACGACTTCGGGATCTTCGACGGGGCCGAAAGCCGTGAACAGCAGGTCATAGCCTTCGGTGTGGATCTTCTTCGCCGTGCCGCTCTTGCCGCCCCAGCGCAGGTCGGGCCACGAGGGCAGCACCTTGTCCTTGCGGCCCGCAACGACGCCCTCGACCCAGCCGGTAACTTCCCGTGCGATCGACTCCGGAAACACGCGGCGTTCGACCACGGGCGGCTGTCCCTTGAACCACAGCGGCCGCATCAATTCTCCGCCGTTGACCAGGGCGGACCACGCCGAGGCGAGGCGCAGCGGGGTCAGTGAGAAGGCGTGACCGTAGGAAGTCGACGCCACGCACCAGCGATCGGCGCTCGGATGCTTCCAGTCCTTGTCGCTGGGAAACAGACCTCGATTCCCGTCGAAGTGGGAAAGGCCCACGCCTTCGTTCACCCCGAGATCGGTCCACAGCGCGCGCATGCGCTCCGCCCCGAGCCGCATGCCGATCTGCGCCACGCCGATGTTCGAGGAGTTCTGGAGAACCTCACGCGGCGTCATGGCGTGGTGCGGAACTTCGGTGGCGTTGTGAATCACGCGGCCGGGCAGATGCCAAGCTCCGCCGTGGTTATCGAATCGTTCCTCACGGCGGATCACTCCTTCGGCGAGCGCCTTCGCCACCACGAAGGGCTTGACCGTGCTGCCCGGCTCGAGCGGCCACACCGCCGGCAGCATCCAACCGACGGTGCGCGGACCCTCCGGCCCGATTTCGGTTTCCATTCCCACTCCCGGCGCAGTCGGGTCGTAGTCGGGAACCGCCGCGAGCAGTAGGACCTCCCCCGTGCGCACGTCCATCGCCACTGCGCAAGCCCAGCGCGCACCCGCCTTGTTCCGCGCATCGGCAAGTTCTTCGCGCGCGAAGGCGCCGAGCGCGGCGTCCAGCGTCGTGCTCACGCGGGGCGTCTTACCCCCGGCTTCGAATCCGATCAGCGGATCCACACCGTTCTCGCCGACCACGTGAAGCGCGCGGCGGACCCCGCCGGTGCTCACGAGCAAGGCGTCGCACGCCTGTTCCAAGCCGCCATTGCCGAGGCGCTCCGACGTCCCATCGCGGACTCCGACCAGCCCCACGGCATGCGCGAGTGCTCGGCCCTGCGGATAGACGCGCTGCCACTCTTGCTCGAGACGCAGGCCATTGCCGGCGCAGGCCGCCAACGCACTGCGCGCGCGCAGAGCGCTCAATTCACCGAGACCTCGCTGCAGCACGCGCCGAGTGCAGGTGGTGCTGAAGACGTGGCGTTCCCATGCGGAAACTTCCGCACCGCTCGCCTCGGCGAGAGCAGCCAGAGCCTCCCGCGCCTTCTGGAAAGCCTCGTTGCCCTTGCCTTCGGCCTGTTCGCGCATCCAACGGCGCGACTCGGGTTTCGCGTCCATCACGAGATTCCAAGCCGGCCGATCCTCGGCCAGGACGCGACCTTCGCGATCAAGCAAGCTGCCGCGCGGAGCCTCCAGCCGAATCTCCCGCGCAACCAGATCGCGCACGTTGGCGGCGGCGTCTTCGGCCGGCCCGCCCTGCAATGCAACGAAGCGCCCCAATGACGCGAGATAGAGCGCCCCAACCGGAAGCAATGCCATGGTGGGTCGAAACACGATGCCTTGACGTTCCATGAGATGCTGCTGGGGTCCGGGGGATCAGAGGTCGCGGTTGGGATCGGAGGACGCGGCGCGTCCGGCCTGTTCGTTCAATCGTTCGCGGATGCGCCGCTGTTCCGGCGAGGCGAGCCATGCATAGAGCGAGCGATGCTCTTGCGCGCGCCGCTCACAACTCGCCTCACGGCGCATCTGCGCTTCCGCGCTGCCACGCGCGGCGAGCGTCTCGTTGCGCAGCACGATCCCCGCCAGCACCTCGAGGAAGGCAAAAGCCATCAAGGCTGCGGCGCGTTCGCTCATGCAGGTTCGGCAGACACGCGTCGGATCGCGCGCAGGCGCGCGCTGCGAGCGCGCGGATTCGCGCGCGTCTCGGCGTCGGAAGCGCGCACGCCGCCGGGCAGCAGGTCGGCGCTGCGGCCGCTCTTCACCTCGGCGCGGAAGGCTTCCTTGACGCGCCGGTCCTCCAGAGAGTGGAAGCTGATCAAGGCCAGACGTCCGTCGGGCGCCAACAAGGCCGGCGCTTGATCGAGCAGCGACTCCAATTCGCCGAGTTCGCGGTTCACCGCGATCCGCAGGGCCTGGAAGGTGCGCGTCGCCGGATGAATCCCGGCGCGGCCGCGCGGGATGGTGCGCGCGACGAGGTCGGCCAGTTGTGAAGTGCGCAGCAGCGGGCCGAAGCGACGCTGGTGCACGATCGCGTGCGCGAGGCGACGCGAGAAGCGCTCCTCTCCGTATTCGCTCAACCATTCCTCGATCTCGTCCTCACTCGCGTGAGCCAGCAGGACGGCGGCACTCGTTTTCTGCGCGGAGCGATCCATACGCATGTCGAGCGGGCCGTCTTGCTGGAACGAAAATCCGCGGTGGCGGTCGTCCAACTGATCGGATGAGAGTCCAAGGTCGGCGAGAAGACCAGCGACCCTCCCCCGGTCGCCAGACCCCAAGAGGCTGCCGATGGCGGAGAACGGCGCGTGCAAGAACTGCACGCGTTCTCCGAAACGCTCCAGGCGCGTGCGCGAGCGAGTCACCGCCTGCGCGTCACGATCGAGCGCGATCAGCCGAATCTCCGGCCCCGCTTCGAGCAGAGCTTCGGCGTGTCCGCCCCCGCCCACGGTCGCGTCCACGAACAGTCCGCCGCGCTCGGGCGCCAAGGCCGCAATCGTCTCGGGCAACAGGACCGGGAGGTGGCGCGTGGGCTCCGGCGTGGAGGACGGCGGTTCGAGATGTCGGCTCACGAGGATCACGGCTGCGCTCCGTCGGCGTCGGGTTGGGCGAGGAAGTGGACGCTTTGCTCGCGATAGAAGTCGTCCGCACGCGGCAGTTCCTGCTCGCGCCAGATCTTCGCGTCCCAAATTTCGATGCAGTCGAGGCAGCCGACCAGGACGATCTCTTCACCGAGACCGACTGCGGCGCGGAACTCTTCCGGCACGGTGATGCGCCCCTGCGCGTCGAGCGGAATCGGCTGCGCCTGCGATCCTGCGCGTCGATTCACTGTGCGCCGTCCCGGCAAGTTGCGCTGCGCGGCTTGCACACCGCGCACGTGCGCGCGGAAACCGGCATCCGTAAACAGCGTCAGGCACGGCTCCTCGGTGCGCACGATCTGGAACTGACGGCGCTGTTCAGGATCGTCGATCTGATCCAGCAGGCGGCGCGAAACGAAGACGCGATTCTTTGCGTCCAGCTTGTGCGCGTATTCGCCTGTGAAGAATCCCATGAAGAGCGTGCCGGAGGTTGGTGGGAATCTGTGGGAAACAGCCCCTTTTACTCCCTCATGGGTATTCTGCTCCTGCCCAGCCGTGCGTCAAGCAAAAAACCCAGGCCTTGGGCCCGGGTTTCTTGATTTCACCTAAGTCCTTTGCTTTCAGTCGCTTGTGTCCTCTTGGCCGATCAGGAGTCCGTCCAGACCGCCGTCCTGCGTCGGGTCGAGCAGGCCTGCGAGCGTCGCCGACAGGGCCTGACGCCGCTCCTCCGACAGCTCCCGCGCCTCAACCGGAAATTCCCGGGTGGTGCGTACTTTGCGCAGCACCAGAATTTCGAGGTTGCGGCGCTTCTCCACGCGCAGCAGGCGCAGGCGCCGGTGACGCACCAACAACAGCGCGAGCAAGAAGGCGAGATCCTTCGCTTCATCACGCGTGTCCTCGGCGAGTCGCGCCATCGCATGCAACAGCAGATCGAAGTCCACGCGTAAGGAGGCGGCGCCTTTGCGCGCGCGCGTGCGCCACCAGATCAGATCTTCGGCGGCCTCGCGCGCGTCGAAACATGCGCGGCACAGATCTTCACGGCCGAGTTCGCCGCTGGCCAAGCGCAACAAGGACCACAAGTCCTCTTCCGCCGCGAAGGGCGCGGCACAACGAGAACAAGCCTCTTGGCACCGCTGCAGGCGCCAGGCTTCGCTCATCACGCGCCTCCGGCGCCACTGGTGACCAACAAGGAAACCACGTGCTGCAACAGGATTCGGCTGCGATTCACGTCATCCGGCATTGTTTCCCAATCTGCGAGCACCGGATCCATCGGACGGCCCTTCTCGGCGTTCTTTTCGGCTTCGACGCGCGCGCGCAGCAGCCCGACGTCGCGGTCGTAGCCGGCCAACTCGATCGTCGCGCGGAAACGGCGTCCAGCTCCCGCGAACGGCTGAAGTTCGAGACGCCACTCGGATACCACGGCGTCGCGCGCCTCGTCCACGCGCGGCGCGGGATAGCCGGCTTGCGCCATGGCCTGCGCGCAATACGCCAGCAACTCGCGGCGCGGCGGCGCTTCGGCCACCTGCCGCTCGGCCCAATCCCCTTCATCCCCCCCCAACATCGAGCAGGAGGCGAGCAGAGGCAGCAGGTAGATGGCACGCGCGAATCGCATCACGGTGATTCTAAGGCAGCGCTGAACAAGTCATTCCGTCCCGGACGCGGTCCTCGCGGCCGGTCTCAGCGTCGCCGGA
>JAQBVK010000147.1 GCA_027623585.1 Planctomycetota bacterium | reverse complement strand
AAGCCATACTCGAGGTGTTGGAGTCCGCGCGCGGCCGCCGGGTCGAAACCCTGGTGGTGCCGCGACTATCCCCGGAGGATCGTCAGCGGCGCCAGGTGCAGCGGGACAACCTCGAGGCTCTGCGCCGTTGGCGCACGAACCGCGCCGTCGAATTGGACCTCCCCAGCGAGCGCTTGATGCATCGGAGTGCGGTCGAAGAGCTTGCGCGCGCGCTGCCGCGGGACGCGCAATCCCTCGCAAGCGTCGTGAATTTGAACGATTGGCAGCGCGAGCATCTGGAGGCCTCCTTGCTCGAAGTGCTACAATCCCTGCCTGATCCGGGCTGAGCCCGGCCGATAAGAGAAACACCATGAAGAACCTTCTGCTCATCGTTGCGGTCGCCCTGATCGGCGCCTGCGCCAACTACACCCCCAAGGCCGAGAAAGCGTGCTGCGCTGAGGCCGAAGCCAAGGGCGAAGCCGCCTGCTGCGCCGAGATGGGCGACTGCGCCGCTGCTTGCGAGGACATGGCCGCCATGCAGTGCTGCAAGGACGCCGCCGCGCTCGGCAAAGAGTGCACCAAGTGCGAAGGCTAGTCAGACGCCTGGTCTGAGCGGTCCCTGCGACCACCCCGCCCTGCGCGAGATGAGAATTCTTCTCACGCAGGGCGATTTCGTACGAAACCTTGTTATCCCGTTGCGGACCACCCCGTCATGAAGAAATTCCTCTCCCTGTTCGCCCTCGTCGCCTTGGGCACCCTCTCCACCTCTTGCGTCGTCGCGATCGGCAATCTTCCGGATCGTTGCGAAGAATGCGGCCAAAAGATCTGCGCCGAATGCGGACAGAACGAAGCCTGCGAGGACTGCGAAGAAGTCGTCGAGGTCAAGGAAACCTGGCGCTAGTTGGCGGCGGCGGCCGTGAGTCCTCGTTGCAGGAACCCACGGTCCAAGCCGCGCCCGATGAAAACGATCTCCGACGAGCGGGGCTCGCCCTCTACCCAGGGCAGCCCCGCTTCGACTGTGTAGAGCTCGTAAACGCCCTGCAACACTCCCCGGTACGGCCGGTCCGCGAGGTGCAGAAAGCCTTTGAAGCGGATCAGGCGCGGGCCGAGCAGGCGCACCGCGCCGTCGAGCCAGAGTTTGGCTTTCAGTTCGTCGAGCGGCGCGTCGCAGCGCAGCGAGAGAGAGCCGATGCCGTCGTGCGCGTCTTCTCCGTGATCGTGCGTGGGGGGCAGGGCGTCGAGCGCGCGCGGTGCGCCGGCCGCGAGCAGGTCTTCCAGCGGAAGATCTCCGCGCACGCTCTCCGCGATGGCGGCGGCAGGATTCAGGGCGGCAAGGCGATCGCGTAACGCTTTGAGCGCTGGAGCGTCCACCAAGTCGGACTTGTTGAGGACGATCAGATCTGCGAGCGCCGTCTGCTCTTGGGCGGCGTGCTCCATCAGCGCCGCGTGCGCGTTGGCCGCGTCGACGACGGTGACGATCGAAGTCACGACGTACGCAGCGGAGACGCCGGCCTCGACCAGGAAGGTGCGCAGCAGCGGCGCGGGCTCGGCCAGTCCAGTGGTCTCGATCAACACGCGGTCGAAGCGGCGGCGGCGGAACCAAGGCGGACGGCGGCGTCGCAGGCGCGCGAGCGCTTCGACTAGGTCGCCGCGCACCGTGCAGCAGACGCAACCGTTCGAGAGTTCCACGGTTTGCTCGTCGCTGCGCACCACCAGCCGGTGGTCGATGCCGACCTCGCCGAACTCGTTGACCAGCACCGCCCAGCGCAGGCCGCGCGGCTCGCGCAGGATGCGGTTGAGCAGCGTCGTCTTGCCCGCGCCGAGCCAGCCGGTGAGGATCGTGACGGGCGTGCGTGGGTCGCCGGGCAACAAGGCGGCCCAGCCTACAATCGACCGATGATGCCCGGTCCGCTGTTCGCGCACCTCGACCTGCCGCCCGTGCCGGGCGAGCGCGGTTCGGGCGTGTTTGCGCGCGTCGCGATCGACGCATCGGTGAGGCGCGAGTTTTCCTACCGTCTGCCCAAGGCATGGGCCGAGAGCGTGCAAGCGGGTTGCCGGCTGCGCGTGCCCTTCGGCGCGCGCGAGGTGCTTGCGGTGGTGGTCGGGCTCGACGACGCGCCGCCCGCCGGCGTGCCGATCGAAAAAATCCGCATCGCGCGCGCGCTGCTCGACGAGACGCCGCTGCTGACGCCGGCCTTGTTGCGGCTCGCTCGCCGCATCGCCGACACTTGCTGGTGTTCGTGGGGACAAGCGCTCGCGGCGATGCTGCCGGCGGCGTTGCGGCGCGGGCAAGCCCGTCGCACGATCCCGGTGATCGAATCAGCGCGCGAACCCGACGAGGCCGAAGTGCGCGAGCTCGAGGAGAAGCAGCCCAAGCAGGCCCGCGCTCTGGCGTGGTTGAGGCGCGCAGGCGGACCCGTGGAGGTGCGCGAGTTCCTCAACCGCACCGGGTTGTCGCGCTCACCGCTGGAATCCTTGTCCAAGCGCGGACTCGCGCGCTTCGGCAGCCGCACGGACGTGCTCGATCCATACGCGGGCACCACCGCCGCGGCAATCGCGCCGCACGCCTTGAACTCGGAGCAAGCGGCCGCCGTCAACGCGTTGACTGCGGCGCTCGACGCCGGCACCGCGCGCGACTTCCTGCTGTTCGGCATCACCGGCTCGGGCAAGACCGAGGTCTACCTCAACGCGCTCGACCGCTGCCTCGAGCAAGGACGCGGCGCGATCGTGCTGGTGCCAGAGATCGCGCTGACGCCGCAGACGGTCGCGCGCTTCCGCGGTCGCGGCGGCGAGGTCGCCGTGCTGCACAGCGGCCTCACCGACGCCGAGCGCCACGATCAATGGCAGGCGCTGCGCGCAGGCAAGGTGCGCGTGGTGGTCGGCGCGCGCTCGGCGCTGTTCGCGCCGATTCCGAAGCTCGGCCTGATCATCGTGGACGAGGAGCACGAGAGCTCCTTCAAGCAGGAATCTACGCCGCGCTATCACGCGCGCGACGTGGCGCGGGAACGTGCGCGGCTCGAAGGCGCGGTGTGCGTGCTCGGCACCGCCACGCCCTCGCTCGAATCCTGGCAGGCTGCGCGCGCGGGCGAGATCACGCTGCTCGAACTACGCGAGCGCGTGGCGGGCGGAACGCTGCCGCCGGTGCAGATCGTGGACATGCGCTACGAGAAGACCGAGAAGAATCATTGGTTGATCCTGTCGCGGCCTTTGGAGACGGCACTGCGCTCGGCGCTGTCGCGCGGCGAACGCGCGATTCTGTTCCTGAATCAGCGCGGGTTCGCGCCGGCGTGGCACTGCCCGGCCTGCGGCGGCAGCGTGAAATGCCCGCGCTGCAGCGTGGCGTTGACCTTCCATCGTTGGCGCAAGAAGGCGATGTGCCATGCCTGCCTCGCCGAGGAGCCGCAGCCGACCCAGTGCGCCGCCTGCCGTGGTCCGGTCACGATGGTGGGGGTCGGGACCGAGCGCGCGGAGGATTCGCTGCGGCGCGCTTTTCCTGAAGCGCGCATCGCGCGCATGGATCGCGACACGATGGTGCGGCGCGAAGATTATGAAGAGTTGTACCGCTCCTTTGCGGCCGGCGAACACGATCTGCTGCTCGGCACCCAGATGGTCGCGAAGGGGCTCGATTTCCCCGACGTGACCGTAGTCGGCGTGCTCAACGCGGATACCGCGCTGCATCACGCCGACTTCCGCGCCAGTGAGCGCTGTTTTGATTTGATCGCGCAGGTCGCGGGGCGCGCGGGGCGCGGACCGAAGGGCGGCAAGGTGGTGGTGCAGACCTGGCTACCGGATCACCCCGCAATTCGCGCGGCGGTGAAGCACGATTACCGCACTTTCGCGGAGCGCGAACTGAAGGAGCGCGCCGAGTTCGCCTATCCGCCGTGCGGCCGCGCGGTGCGCGTGACCTGCGAAGGCCCGCGCCCGGATCGCGCCGACAAACTGGCCGAAGAAGCTGTGGCGCTGCTGCGCACGGCGGCGCGCGGGGCGAAGGGCGTGCAGATCCTCGGCCCCGCACCGCATGCGCTCGAGCAACTGCGCGGCCGTTGGCGCCGCCAGATCCTGGTCAAGTCACCCGCGAGCGGACTGCTCGCGGTGCAGCCCGCGCTGGAGCAGCTCTGCCAGCGCGAACACGTGACCGTGGATCCGCTCTAGAGGCTACTGCCCTTTGCCCTTCGCGCCGAGGTGGGTGAGATCCACGGCTTGGCCGCCGTTGGCGCTGGCGAGCTCTTCGAGGAACTCGCGCTTGGCTTGGCCGGCAGCGATGGTGTTGATCACGATGCGGCGGTCGCGGTTGATGTGCGTGATCTCCGCGACGATTGCGTCGGTTTCGGTGATCGGGCCCACCGTGGGTTCACCGTCGGTCATCAGGAAGATGGTCTGCGTCTCGAGGAACTCGAAGGCGCCGAGCAGCGACTCGTAGATGTTGGTCGGTCCGCCGGGGCGCGTGGCGCGCAGGAATTGGATCGCCTCCGAGATGTTCTGCGCGTTGCCGGGCATCAGGGTGTCCTTCCAGACCCGCACGCGGTCCGAGAACACGATCACGTTGAAATCGGTGTCGGTGTCCAGCCGCTGCAGAGTCTCAATCAACGCTTCGTTGAAGTACTCGAAGAAGTTCTGTTCCTTCGACACGTTGTTCATCTCCATCGAACCGCTGATGTCGAGGATGAACACCACGCCGCCGCGCGGCACGGCGATGCCGTGGTACTCGGATTTGCCGGCGGCCGTGACGTCGCGACCGGCGGTCCGCGCAGCGATGCGCGCCTCGACCATGGCGATCGCTTGCTCAGCGGTCGGCACTGCGTAATTGGCAGGCATGTCGGCCAGCCACTTGCGCCAGTTGCCGATCAGCGGGCCAAACTCTTCACCGGTCATCTTCTCGAGCGCGCGTACCGCATCGTCACGCACGCGGCCGCGCTCCTCGTCCACCATCTTGACCAGCGGCGCGATCGTTTCGACGCGGCGGAACACCAGCGCCGTGGCGACGGCCGCCGAGCGAATCGACCACAGGTCGTCATTGAAGCGGCGCAGCAGCGCCTGCAGCGCGGCTTCCGACTGCGGATACCACCTCAAGGCGTCGGTCGCGTGTAGGCGCACCGAAGGACGATCGTCCTCGGTCATCTGAATGAACTTGGTCTCGGCTTCGGGCGGCAGATCGCCGAGTTGCGCGAGCGCCCAAGTGGCGTCGGTGCGCGTCTTGAAGTCGTCGTGGTTGAGCCGCTTGATCAACTCGCTGATCGCATTCGCCGGCCGCGCGCGCACGATGCCTTCCACCGCGCTGGTACGGATGTCCGAATTGGAGTGCGCCAGCATCTTGATCAGCAGTGGGCCGCACATCTCCGGCTGACGCTCGGCGGCGTAGGCGATCGCGTCGATCGCGGCGGCGACGATGTCTTCCTCGCGATGGTTGAGGCCCTCTTTGATCAGCACGTTGATCTCGTCCTTGGTCTTGGCGCGCCGCAACTGGATTTGGATCTTCGGGCGCAGCGGGAGGTTACGAGCGTCGGCAAAGGACTCGAGCAGCATCTTCCACGAGTCGGCTCCGCCGAACTCCGCCAAAGTGGTGAAGCATTTCTCGCGCACGACGACGTCGGCATCGCCGAGCCGGCCCTCGACCAGCTTGCGGTGCTTCTCGAGATTCAGCCGGCCGAGTCCGTAGATGCCGACTCCGAGCAGCAGCTTGTTCTTGTCCTTGGCCGCCGCGACCACCGCGGCGTCGAGCCCGGGTACGTCGCGTTCGAGCAGCAGATGCAGCATCTCGGCGCGGTTCGCCTCGTCCTTCTCCTTCTTCAGACGCTTGTCGCGTAGCCACTCCTGCTCCGCGATCGGGCCGTCCGCCAACTCACGCACCGCTTGCCGCCGGACGTTGACGTTCTTGTCCTCGGCGAACTCCTGCAACAGCGCACGCGCATCCGCGCTGCGTCCGAAGGCGATGCCGTGGACTGCCGCTCCGCGCAAGGGGCGCTCAAGCGTCGGCACCAGCACGGCCAAGGCCTGCGCCGCCTCCACGCTCGCGAGCTGTCCGATCGCGTGCAGCCGCTTGACCATGTCGGATTGGCGCACCGGCACTTCCTCTTCCGGAACCGGCCACTTCGGCGGCGGCGCCGGCGTGCTAGGCGCTGCTTGCTGGCCGGCGGCGGGATCCTTGTCCTTCTCGGGTTTGCCCTTGCCCTTGCGTTTGGCTTCCTGTTCCGCCAACCAAGTCTCGTGCATGCGCTCG
>JAQBVK010000146.1 GCA_027623585.1 Planctomycetota bacterium | reverse complement strand
GGGGGAGCCGATCTCGGACGGCATCGGTACGCACGCGAATTCGCGCATTGCCTTCCGCGTGCCCCGCGGCGCCACTCGCTTCCGCTCCGTTTGCGCGCCCGATGACGGCGGCGCAGCCTCGCCTGGGACCCAGACCTCGATCCGTTTCGCGGTGTACCTCGAGAAGCGGCCCGACCGCGCGCACCAGGCGGCGCAAGCGCGCGCGGCGCTGGGCGGCGAGCTCGATGCGGCGCTCGCGCTTTCCGAAACCACGGACGGCGCGGTCTTCCTGATTGAGAATGCTTCCCAATTGACCATGGCGGTGCGTGAAGCCGTGGAGCCGAAGTTGCGTAACCACGCCGATCTTGCGGTGCGTGCACTGGCCGGCGCCGCGTTCCCGCGCAAGACCACGAGCGGTGCGACCCTGCCGCCACTCGACGAACTCGCCGCGCTGGAAGGCAACGCGGCGCACGGACGGGAGCTGTTCCGCAGCGCCGGAACTTGCTCGGTGTGCCACACCTCGAACGGCCTCGGTGGGGCGATCGGCCCTGAGTTGACAGCCATCCGAAGCAAGTACGGCGCCCGTGCTTTGATCGACGCGATGCTGAACCCGAGCGCAGTCATTGCCTTCGGCTACGACTCCTGGACGCTCACGATGGACGACGGCAGCGTCATGGTTGGCTCAATCCTCGTCGATGGCGAGCGCGTCGTGCTGCGTGACCTGGCCGGTCGCCGACAGGCGGTGGATGCCGCGCGAATCGTGAAGCGCAGCCGTCAAGAGAGTTCGCTGATGCCTGATGCGCTCGCGCTCGGCCTCGGCGCGCAGGAATTGGCCGATCTGGCCGCTTTCATGGGGCAGGACCCTGCGCGCGAGCCGGCGTTCGGAGCACCGATTGCTCTGTTCGGATCAGCCTTCGAAGGCTGGCGTTTCCACTTGCCGGGCGGTGACCCCGCGAAGACTTGGACCCGCGACGGCGAAGTGTTGCGCTGTAACGGCCAGCCGGCCGGTTACCTCTACACCGAGCGCAAATTCACGAACTTCGAACTCACGCTCGAGTGGCGTTTCGATCCGAGCATCGCCGGCAACTCCGGCGTGCTGCTGCGCGTGCAGGAACCGCACAACGTGTGGCCGCTCTCGATGGAGTCACAACTCAACAGCGGCGACGCCGGCGACGTCTGGAACATCGGGCAATTCCCCGCGAACGCCGATCCCGCGCGGACCAGCGGACGGCGCACCGTCAAGTTGATGCCTTCCTCCGAACGGCCGCTCGGCGAGTGGAATCGCTATCGCATCCGTTGCGACCGCAGCACCGTCACCCTCGAGGTGAACGGCGTGCTGCAGAACGTGATTCCGTGGTGCGAGGAGCTCCCGGGCGCGATCGGGCTGCAATCCGAAGGCGTGCCGATCGAGTTCCGGAACGCGGTCGTGCGCGAAATCCTGAACTGATCCGCGTCTTCACTCAGGGCGGAGCACGATCGCGCCGCCTTTCATCACGAAGTCGACGCGCTCGGTGGCGCTGAGGTCAGCGAGCGGATTGCCGGGCACGGCGACGAGGTCGGCGAGCAAGCCCACCGCGATCCGGCCGCGATCCGGCGTGCGGCATAGTTCCGCGGCGTAGATCGTCGCGCACTGGAGCGCACGCGCGGGCGTCATGCCGCGCTGCGCCAGCGCGGTGAACTCGCGCGCATTTCCTCTTCGCAGAATTGCTGCGCTCCGACCGTGGTTTCCCAAGAGAGCACACCCGCGGTGGCGCAGATCTTGATCACCTTGGCGCCGTGCTTGGCTTGATGCCGCACGGCGGCGATGCAGGCGTCGACGCCGTCGGCGATGCCCACTTCCGGACCTCCCTTGGCGATTCCGGGCGCATAGTCGGTGACGTCCGCATGGCCGCCGGTGATGGACAGAGTGTGCCCGGCGGGAATCATGCGCGGACCTTCGAGATCGCCGCGATCGATCGCGCGCATCAGAGAAACGTCGGCGAAGCCGCGCGCGCCGACGTCACGCACCGTCGTGAAGCCGGCACGCAGCGTGATGCGCGCATTGCGCGCGCCGCGCAGCACCACGACCTGCGGCGGCGCCTCCACCGGGAGCGAAGTCTGAAGGAGGAGAGCAGCGAGCAGCAGCACCGCCGCAGGCTACCAAGGCCGCTGCGGCTTCTCTTTGCGCGCGTAGCGCTTGATCTCTTCCTGATCCAGCGGCCGGCCGGAAAGCACGCGGCCGCGCAGCCGCATGCGCTGCAGGTCGAGCACCACTTCGGGCGGAGGGCCGGCCGGAAGATCGACGGTGCTGAAGTCGGGATACAACTCGATGCGTCCGATCGCCGTGCCGTCCACGCCGGCGCCGTTCGCCAGCGCCGCGACCAGCAGGGCCGGCTGCACGCCGTGCACGCGGCCGATTTCGATGCGCCAGCGCTCCATGCCGGGCTCCGGCGGCGGCACGATCCAAGCCTTGCGGCCGGGAGTCATGCCCCCTTCGCGCTCGCGCTCGGGGCCTTGACCGGGGCCGGGGCCGCGGTCACGGTTCGAGCTGCGCTCGTGGCTCGCGCTGCGTTCCGGCTTTGCGCTACGCTCGTGGCTTGCACTGCGCTCGTGTTTCGGCGAAGGCTGATAAGCCGGACGCGGCGGTTGCGGCGCGCGCTCCTCGAGCAGCAGCGGCTCCTCGCCTTGAGCGATGCGCGCGAGCGCGGCGGCGACGAGTAGTGGATCCACGCCGGTCTTCTCGATGAAAGTGTTCACCACTTCCTCGTAGATGCCGAGATCCTCGTTCTCCAAGGCTTCCGAAATGCGAGCCTGGAAGCGCTCGACGCGCTGGCGGTTGAGCTCTTCCGCGCTCGGCAGCACGAAAGGTTCGATCGGCCGGCCCACCGCGCGCTCGATCGCGCGTAGCAGGTGCTTTTCGCGCGGCGTGACGAACAGGATCGCTTCGCCGGTGCGTCCAGCGCGCCCGGTGCGCCCGATCCGGTGCACGTAGGACTCCACGTCCGACGGCATGTCGAAGTTCACGACGTGGCTGATGCGCTCGAGATCGAGTCCGCGCGCGGCGACGTCGGTCGCCACGATCACGTCGAGTTGGCCCTGCCGCAAGCGATCCACGGTCCGCTCGCGCTCGCGCTGCGCCATCTCGCCACTCAACGGCGCGCAATTGATGCCGCGCGCTTCGAGCCGGCTTGCCAGCTCGGTGGTGGCGATGCGCGTGCGCACGAAAATGAGCGCAGCGTCGTATTCCTCGGCGGAGAGCAGGTCGGCGAGCGCGTCGAGCTTGTGGCTGTAGTGCAGCACCCAGGCGCGCTGGCGGATCGTGTCCGCCGGCTTCGCGCGGGTTTGCACGCTCAACTCTTGGGCGTCATGCAAGTGGCGCCGCGCGATGCGCCGGATCTCGTCGGGCATGGTCGCGGAGAACAGCGCGATCTGCCGCTTTTCCGGCACTTGCTCGAGGATCCATTCCACGTCCTCGAGGAAACCCATGCGCAGCATCTCGTCGGCTTCGTCGAGCACCAGCATGTTCACCGAATCCATCTTCAAGGTGCCGCGACGCAGGTGATCCATCACGCGGCCCGGGGTGCCGACCACCACGTGAACGCCGCGCTTGAGCGGGCGCAGTTGCAGCGAATACGCCTGGCCACCGTAGATCGGCAGCACGTGGAAGCCGGGCATGTGCGCGGCGTAGCGTTGGAAAGCCTCGGCGACCTGGATCGCGAGCTCGCGCGTCGGCACCAGCACTAGGGCTTGCGGCGCGTTGTTCTTCAGATCGAGCCGGCACAGCACCGGGCAGGCGAAGGCCGCGGTCTTGCCGGTTCCGGTTTGTGCTTGGCCGACGACGTCGCGTCCGGCGAGCATCGGCGGCATCGTGGCCGCCTGAATCGGCGTCGGCGTCTCGTAACCGACGGTTTCGAGTGCGCGCAGCACCGGCTCGGACAGCCCGAGGTCGCGGAACACGGGTACGGTCGCGGTTGTTTCGATCATGAGAGGTCGTCGGCCAGAGCCGAACCGGTCATTGTATCCATTCAGAGGCCACCGGAGGCGCGAATCCGGCGACCTAATTCAGTCCTGCAGCGCGCGAGCGCCGTGGACCACGTCGGCTTCCATCATCAACACGAGGTCGGCGGCGGGGCCGAGCGGGATGTAGCAGTCGGCTGCGCGCACCGAGCCCAGGCGCCCGCGGAATCCGCTCTCGGCGAGCCGCGCGATCACCTCGTCGGCGATACCGCCGCCGGTGGCACGGCATTCGTCGGCGACCAGCACCGCGCCGCATTCTTCGGCGTGGCGCGCGATCTGTTCGTGAGGCAGCGGGCTCAACCATCGCAGATCGAGCACGCGGGCGCGCAGCTTGTGCTCAGCTTCGAGGGTGCGCGCGGCGCGCAGACTCATGCGCACGCCGTTGCCGTAGGTAACGATGAGCAGGTCACCGCTCTGCTCGCGATGGACGCCGACTTCGCCCGGCAGGATCGCGTCTGCGTCGATGCCCTGCGGCGCCGGGTAATCGCTGAGCCAAGCGCCGTCGCCCGCTTCGAATAGATCGCGCTCGTGATAGAGCGCGATGGGCTCCAGGAAGACCGCCACGCGCTGGCAAGCCTTGGCGGCCGCGAGACAGCCGCGCAACATGCGCGCCGCGTCGTCGCCGCGCGACGGTACCGCCACGATCAGTCCCGGGATGTCGCGCAGCGCGCCGACCGAGTTGTCGTTGTGGAAGTGACCGCCGAATCCCTTCTGATAGGCGAGCCCCTGGATGCGCACCACCATCGGATTCGCGAACTGCCCGTTTGAGAAAAAGCTCAACGAGCAGGCTTCACCGCGCAGCTGGTCGATGGCGTTGTGCAGGTAGGCGAGATACTGGATTTCGGGCACGGGCAGCAGGCCGACGTGGGCCGCGCCTTGCGCGTTGCCGAGGATCGATGTCTCGTCGAGCAGCGTGTCGAAGCAACGGGCTACGCCGAAGCGCGCCTGAAGGCCCTGGGTGACTCCGTAGACCCCGCCTTTGCGTCCGACGTCCTCGCCGAACACCATCATCTCCGGGCGCCGGATCATTTCATCGTGCAGCGCCGCGTTGATCTGCGCGGCCATGGTGCGGCGCTGCGGCGTTGCAGCGCGTTCGGGCAGGTTGTCGCCGAACACGCGGGCGCGCTCTGCGGGATCCGGAGGCATGGCCGCCGCTGCGCGCGCCGCCGACTCGTTCCATGGGGCCAGAGGCCGAATCACCTCAGCGCGACTGGTCAGTTTCGGGCGGCCTGCTGCGCGCTCGGCGGCCGCGCGCACGCGCTCGCGCTCTCTGTGAATCAAATCGAGCAGCGCACTGGGTTCGGCGGCACCGCACTCCACGAGACGGCGCGCGGTGGCGAGCAAGGGGTCACGCGCCTCCACCTTTTCGATCTGCTCCAGGGAGTGGTAACCGGTTTCGATGTCGCTGCCGGCGTGTCCCCACAGCCGTACGGTCTTGAGGTGCAGGAACACCGGCGCCCGCAGGTTGCGACAGGTCTCGATCGCGGTCGCGGCCACCGCATGCACGCGGTCGATTTCTCCGGTCGCCTCGAAGTAACTCAGGTGACTGGCCGGGCTCCAGGTCTCGCGCACCCAGTCGCGCGGCGTGGCGACCGAAATGCCGATGCCGTTGTCTTCGCACAGGAAGAGGATCGGCATCGGCGCGCCGCGCTTGCGCGTGTAGCGCGCGGCATTCATGCCGGCGAGCGCGGTGGCGTGATTCAGCGAGGCGTCGCCGAAGGAGCAGCACACGATCGCGTCCGCAGGCAGTCCGGTCCCGATCTTCATGCGTCTCGCGCGGTTCAGGGCGAGCGCGGTTCCCACCGCCTTGGGAAGATGGGAGGCGATCGTGCTGGTCTGCGGTGGCACCCAGGTGCTCCGCGAACCCCACACCTTGTGGCGGCCGTTCGAGACCGGATCGTCGCTGGAGGCGCAGATGCCGAGCAGGGTGTCGTAAACCGGATCCGATTGCGGATCGTGCCGCGCGCGCGCCATCATGAAGGCCCCGGACCGATAGTGAAGGAAACAGGGATCGGTCGGACGCAGCAGCGTTCCGAGCACCACGTTCAACTCATGGCCCGCACTGGAGATCGTGTAGTAGGACTGATTGCGCTTCTTGAGTTCGCGCGCCGCCACGTCGATCAGGCGCGAGCGCAGCATGTCCTCGAACATCCGGCGCGCCTCAGCCACGGTGACGCGCGCGCGGTCCGTCAGTGGATCGTCGCCCGCGAGCATGGAGGCGGCCGGCTG
>JAQBVK010000145.1 GCA_027623585.1 Planctomycetota bacterium | reverse complement strand
GATCGTGCGCGGCATCTGCCGGCTGCGCCCGGGCGTTCCGGGCGTGAGTGAGAACATCCGGGTGCGCAGTCTGGTCGGCCGTTTCCTCGAACATGCGCGCGTGTTCTGGTTCCATCACGGCGGCGCGCCTTTGCTGTATTTGAGCAGCGCTGATTGGATGGAGCGCAATCTGCACAACCGCATCGAAGTGGCGTTCCCGATCGAGACTGCTGCGATGGTGAAACGCATTCACGAGGAAGTCTTCGAATCTCAACTCGCGGATACGGCGCAAGCCTGGTCCTTGCGTCCCGACGGATCCTATGAGCGGGTCGAGTCCTCGGCGCCGGCGCGAGTCTCCGCGCAACGCGCTGTACTCGAAAAACACGCGCGCATCAAGCAGCGCTGACCGTCCGCGGTCAAGCGCAGCGCAGCGTGAAGCCGACGCCCTTCCAATCGCGCGCCTCCTCAGAGAGGTCGAAGGCCGTCAGCGGATGTTCGTCGATCCAGTGTGAAGGGAACATCAGGCTCAAGCTCTGCGCGCGCGCCTCCACGCGGAAGGGAGCAGGCGAGGCCGCGCCGCGCGCGCGATGCAGGCGCGCAGCGAGACGCAGCAACAGCGCGAGTTTCAAGAGCGCCTCGCGTCGAGCCGGCGGCGCCTGTTCGAGGTGGGCCAGCGGCAGCGTCCGCCGATGCTTCCACACCAGCCAACCGAGTTCGGCAGTCTCCGTGCGCGAGAAGCCGACGAGGTCGGCGTTTTCGATCAAGTAGCGGCCGTGGCGATGGTAGCCGCCGTGGCCGACGAAGAAGCCTGCTTCGTGGAGTTCTGCGGCCCATTCGAGGAGCGGCAGGTGTTCTTCCGCGTCGAGCTTCCAAGCGCTGCGCACCGCTTCGAAGAGCTCGGCGGCCGTCGAGCGGACGCGCGTGGCTTGGCGCGGATCGACCTCGCAACGGCGCGCGAGCTGCTCCACCGTGCTGCGTCGCGGATCGCCGCGGTGGCGAAGGCGGCCGAGCAAATCCATCAGCACGCCTTCGCGAAGCGCACCCTCCGAGACTTCGAAGCGCTCGATGCGCAGCACCTCGGCGATGGCCGTGAGGATGGCAAGGCCGCCCAAGAAGTTAGGACGCCGAGCCTCTTCGAGTCCCGGCAGCTCGAGCTCCTGCAGCGCGCGCTTCTTCACGACGGCTTGGCAGAGCGCGTGCAAGCCGGCGCGCGAGAGTCCGCGCGGATCGAGGCCGGTCTTGCGAAGGATTCCGTCGAGCGCCTGCGCAGTGCCGCTGCTGCCGACCGCGCGCGCCCGGCCGAGCCGGCGAAAGGCGGCCGCGACCGGCTCCACTTCATGCATTGCCGCAAGCACCGCGAGTTCCAAACTCTTGGCGCTGATCACGCCGCCCGCGAAGTATTCCTCGCTCCAGCGCAGGCTGCCGAGTCGCAAGCTCTCGCCGAGCTCCGGCACGCGGCCAGTGCCCGCCGCGACCTCGGTGCTGCCGCCGCCGACGTCCACCACCAACATGCGCTCGCCCCAACCGGCAAGGTCATGACGCACGCCGAGATACACCAGCCGCGCCTCTTCGCGTCCAGCCACGACTTCGATCGGATGACCGAGCGCCTCCACGGCGCGCTCGCGGAGTTCGGTGGATGCGTGAGCGCGGCGGAACGCGTCGGTCGCAACCGCGCGCACGCGCGCGGAAGGCACCTCGGCGAGCCGTTGGCGGAAGCGTCTCAGGCAGGCGAGCGCGCGCTTCAAGGCTTCAGGATCGAGTCGTCCGTCGGCGCTCAGACCGGCGCCCAATCGCACGCGCTCGCGCAGCCGGTCGATGACCGAGACGCGTCCGCCCTGCGTTCGCGCGACCACCATGTGGAAGGAGTTCGATCCCAGATCCACGGCGGCGGCGAGCTGGCTCTCGGCAGGGGAGGGAGGGCTCATCCGGTTCCAGGCGCCATGTTCGTCTCGCGGCGGCAACCGGCGCAACCGCCCTTGCTAGGCTGAGCCATGCTCTCCGTCTTCGGTCTGCTACTGTCCACGCTTGCGCCGCAAGCTGAGCCGCTCGTGGTCGAGGAACGCGTGCTGCTGGAGGTGCCTGAGGCCGCATCGGCTTCGGTTCAGGGCTGCGCGGTATCGCCCACCGGCGATCGCGCGATTTGCGTGCTCGGTTTCTCGGACGATCTCGCCGCGCTCTACGGCCACGGCATCGGCGAGAACGAAGTCGGCACCAGCGACCGGCATCGCTACGTCAGCACGCCGCAATTCTCGGAGGATGGCGCGCATCTCGCCTGGTCGTGGGGCGATCCGAAGGGGAAGAAAACGGAGGAGTGGGAGATTTGGCTCGACGGAAAGCGCCTGAAGACTTGGGATTGGATCGGCTCATGGTCTTTCTCCTCTCGGGGTGAACTCGCGTATCAAGCCGCCGACGGCCTCGAGATCAGCAAAGAAGCTTGGTACCAGGGAGGCGACTACTACGTGGTGCGCGGCAAGAAGAAGAGTTCCAAGTATTCCAACTTCGGGCCGACGACGCCGCTGTGGAGTCCAGACGGTAAGAAACTCGCTTTCCATGCCTCCAAACCGAGCGGAAGTCACGTGGTCGTGGACGGCAAGGAGTTTGGACCCTATTCGTGGGTGCAGAGCATCTGCTGGATGGATGATGGCAAGAATCTGGTTTGGAGCGCGATGAACAGCGAGGGCAAGACGCACATCATCGCCGGTAAGCAGGAGTACGGGGGGGAACGCGAGAGCGTTGGCGCCCCGGCTTCAGGCGGTGGCTCCCTCGCCTATCTCTACGCTTCGAACAACCGCCGCGGTTTGATTTTCCGCGACGCTGTCGTTCCCGGGTTGTACGACGACCTCGGCACGCCGGCGGTCAGTCCCGACGGCGCGCACGTCGCCGTGGCCGCAGCGCGCGGCCGCGAGGCGGTCGAGGCAGGCTGGATCATGGTGGATCCGTCCTGGATGGATGGCGCGATGACCCGGAACGAAGTGAATGAGGAAGCGAGCGAAAGCGGAGAGACGCAGGGCGCAGAAGCGAGCGCGAGTAAGCAGGGCTGCTACCTGCTGGTGGACGGGAAGCGCGTCGGCGAGGAATGGTTGCGCGTCGTGCGCCCGTTCTTCTCTCCGGACAGTCAGCACGTCGCGGTGAGGGTGCTCAGCCGGGACGGATGGCATGTGCAACGCGACGGTCGCGCGACGGCCGCCTACGACGAAGTGGTCGCTCCCCGCTTCACCGCCGATGGCGCGCTCGAGTTCGGGGCGCGACGCGGCCGCACGATCCTGTTCGCACGCGTGCCTCGAGCCGCGGAGTGATCCCGCAGTCTGCTAGCCGAAACGTTGCGGCGCGTACGGCGCCGGATCCACGCTGGGTGGGGCGTCGGTGAGGATTTCGCGCACCAATTGAGCAGTGCCGGTGGCCATGCTCACGCCCATCATGCCGTGCCCGGTCGCGATGATCGCATTGGGAAATGACGGCGACGGGCCGATCAAGGGCAGTTCGTCCGGCGTCATCGGCCGGAACCCGCACCATTCGACGGGATCCTCGCCCAACGGCTGTTGCAAGAATCGCGCGGCACCGCTGCGCAGCGCGTCGAGACGGCTGCGGCGCAGAGTGGAGTCGAGCCCGTCGAACTCCATGGTGCCGCCGAGTCGAAGGCCGCTGGCCCACGGCGTCACGGCCATGTTCGCCTCCTTGAGCAACAGTGGCACGCTCGGGCAGATCGACGGCCGCGCGGAAGTGATCGAATAGCCCTTGCCAGGCTGAATCGGGAGCTTCAGGCCGAGCGCGCGGCCGAGGGGGGGGGACCAGGCGCCCGCGCAGAGCACGAGTTGATCGCAGCTCACGAACTCCTGACCGGCGCGCACGCCGCTCACGCGTCCACGCTCGGTGTCGATTCCCGTCACGAGGGTGTCTCCGTCCACGCGAACTCCAGACGCGCGCGCGCAGCGAACCAGTTCGTTCACCAATGTGTCCGGCCGCAAGTGCGCGTCGCTCGGATACCACTGCCCGGCGCAGAGATCGTCGCGCAGGGCCGGCTCGCGCTGGAGCAGCGCCGCGCGCGTGAAGGCCTCCGAGCGGATGCCGTGCTCGGCGAGCAGAGCGTGTGCGTCCTGCGCCTGATCGCGGCCCTGCTCCGTCGCGTAAACCTCCATCAAGCCGACCGTTTCGTACTCGATGGCGAGCGAAAGCCGCTCGACCCAGACGTCGAACAGGGAACGAGAAAGTTCGAGCAAGGCTGCGCGACCGCGCAACGCGTTCTGCATCGCGCCCGCATTGCAATGCCGCGCGAAGCGCAGACCCCACGAGAGAAAACCAAGATCGAAGCGTGAGCGCACGTAGATCGGCGCGTCGTCGCGCAGCATCCAACCGAGCACGCGGCGCACCATGCCGGGCTGGGTGAGGGGCAATGAGTGGCTCGGCGTGAGCAGTCCGCCGTTGCCATGAGAGGCGCCAGAACCCGGCTGCGCGCGCTCCATCACCCGCACCGATCTCCCGGCGGCGCTGAGTTCGAGCGCCACCGCGAGGCCGATCACCCCGCCGCCCACGACGACGACCTCCGCGCGTTCCGCCACGGGCGGCATACTACGCCTCCGCGGATCATCCTTCGACCCGCGCGCACGTGCACGCTCATGCTCCGACTCGCTTCCCGTTTCGCACTCGCCACTGTCGCCCTGAGTTGGACCGCGTGCGCCGTGAGCGGCGACCGCTTGCTGCAGCCGGGTGAAGCGGCGCTGATCGCGGAACTGACCAGGGTCTGCGAGCAAGAATTGACGGCGAAGGGGCTTCCCGCGCTCTCGATCGCCTTGGTGGATGGCGATCGCGTGGTCTGGTCATCGGGTTTCGGCGAGGCGACGGACGGAGTGCCTGCCGACGGCAATACGGCTTTTCGGATCGGCTCGGTCTCGAAACTTTTCACAGACCTCGCGCTCATGCAGCTGGTGGAACGAGGCGAGTTGGACTTGGATGCGCCGTTGTCCAAGGCCCTGCCGGACTTCTCGCCGACGAATCCTTTCACCGCGCCCGTCACCCTGCGCCAGCTGACGGCGCACCGCGCAGGATTGGTGCGCGAACCGCCGGTCGGTCACTACTTCGACGACACCGCGCCGACGCTCGCGGCGACCGCCGCGAGCATGAACCGCACGAGCCTGGTCTGCGCTCCGGGCACGCGCACAAAATATTCGAACGCCGGCATCGCCCTGGTCGGCCGCGTGCTCGAGCTGCATTACGGCCAGCCCTACTCCGAACTCATGCACCAACGTGTGCTGGTGCCGCTCGGCATGGGCCGCGCCGCAATGGAGGCCACTCCCGCCATCCGGCGGCGGCTCGCCGAGGCGCGCATGTGGGCGTACGACGGGCGCGAAGAACCAGCGCCGACCTTCGAGCTCGGCATGGCACCGGCCGGCAACCTCTATGCCTCCGTGCGCGAGCTCGCGCAGTTCATGACCGTGCTGTTCAACGAAGGGCGCGGCCCCGGCGGCGCTCTGCTGAAGCCAGAAACTCTCGCGCTGATGATGACGCCGGCCCTCGGGCCGGATGGCAAACCGACGCGCTTTGGCATCGGCTTCGCGATCGACGAGCTCGAAGGGCGCAAGCGCTGCGGGCACGGCGGAGCGGTCTATGGATTTGCCACTGCCCTCTCCTTCCTACCTGAAGAACGCCTGGGCGTGGCTGTGGCGGCGTCGATGGACGTGGCTAACGCCGTGACCGACCGCATCGCCGCGCACGCGCTCCGTGGCTTGCTGGCGCTGCGCGAGGGGCGAGCTCTACCGCGCTGGCCGAATTCGGCGCCGGTGGCCTCAGCGCGCGCGCGCGCCTGGGCCGGACGTTGGAGCAGCGCCGACGGTGAGATCGTGGAAATCACTCACCATGACAACGTCCTTACTCTGCAGCGGCGCGGCATGATCGCCCAAGTGCGCGCGCTGGACGGGGTTGCGACCGTGGACGATCGCCATACTCATGGCGCCGTGTTGGAGGAGAACGAGGATGGCAACCTGCAGATCGGCGGCGAACGCTTCACGCGCGCGCCACTCCCGAAACCGGCGCCCTGTCCGGAGCGATGGCGCGACCTGATCGGTGAGTACGGCTGGGATCACAACGTGCTATTCGTGCGCGAACGGGACGGCGCGCTCGAGGCCTTGATCGAATGGTTCTGGTTTGATGCGCTGACCGAAATCGCGCCCGACATCTTCAGCCTTCCGGAGAATCGTGGTCTCTACCCTTTGGAGCGCTTGGAATTCCGCCGGGACTCTCGAGGCCGCGTCACTCAGCTTCAGCTCGGCGCGGTCGTCTTCGAGCGGCGCAGCACGACGGCCGCCGGTG
>JAQBVK010000144.1 GCA_027623585.1 Planctomycetota bacterium | reverse complement strand
ACGTCGGCCCGCTGGCGGGCGAACTGCTGGAGGAAGCCGAAGCCGCGCTGAAGTCCGGACGCTTCTCGCATCCGCGCGAGATCGGCGGTTGGCTGCGTGAGCGTCTCAGCGAGCTGGTGCGAGGTCCCGAAGGCGAACCGCTCGCGCGCGCCGATTCCGGTCCCACCGTCGTGCTCGTGGTCGGCGTGAATGGAAGCGGCAAGACCACTTCGATCGCCAAACTGGTCCACTGGCTGACGGCTCAAGGTCATAGCGTGCTGGTGGCGGCCGGCGACACCTTCCGCGCCGCTGCGGTCGAGCAACTCGAAGTCTGGTGCGAACGCGCGAAGGCGCCGCTGGTGAAGGGCGCGCCCGGCGCCGATCCAGCGGCCGTCGCACACGATGCGGCGCAAGCCGCCGTCGCCCGCAAGAGCGACTACCTCGTGGTGGACACCGCCGGCCGTCTCCACACCCAGAAGAATTTGATGGCGGAACTGGAGAAGATCGGCCGCGTGCTGAACCGCGTGATCCCCGGCGCACCGCACCACGTGGTGTTGGTCCTCGATGCGACCACCGGCCAGAACGCCATCCAACAAGCACGCCGCTTCCGGGAGGCGGTCCCGGTCGGGGGCGTGTTGTTGACCAAACTCGACGGCACCGCGAAGGGCGGCGCCACGCTTTCGATCGGCCGCGAATTGGATCTTCCCGTGCTCTTCGTCGGCGTCGGCGAAGGCATGCAGGACCTGGAGGTCTTCGACTCCGAGCAGTTCGTGAACGCGCTCCTCGAGCCGCAGACGCGGCCGGCCGAAGCGTGAGTCAGGCGCCGATCGGGCGCACCGCCACCGCGCTGCTGAGCACCGCAGCGGCCGCGGCGATTCTCGCGCCGCTCTTCGTTTGGAATCCTGGCGCGCTCGACGACGTGCGCATCGACGGTGGCGTGCTCGCGCTCGTGGTCGCTGCCGCGACGCTGCTTCAGATCCTGATCACGCGCCGCGCTCCCTGCGCGCCGCCCGGCACCTGGTTGGTCGCCGCCGCGCTCAGCTTCGGCCTGTTGCCGCTACTGTTCGTGCCTTGGAGCGAGAACGCCGCCGGCCTCGCCGACCGCGCGCCGCTGCTCGCCGCCGCCGCACTCGCAGGTCTTGCGGCATCGAGTTTGATTGCGCCCGCGCGCGTCCTCGCGATGATCGTCGTCGGGTGCGCCCTCGCGAGCCTGATCGCCTTGCTCGGCGCGCTCGGCTTCGATCCGTTCGCTTGGGTGCCGTGGGTCGGCGCGCCGCCGGTGGCGCCCTACACCGGAGTGAACCACGCGTCGGAGTTGCTGACGCCCTTGATGGTCGCAGCGGCGGTGCTGCTCCCCCCCCCTCGGCGCGCAGCCTTGCTGTGGGTGGCGGTCCTGCTGTGCGGGTTCCACGCCGGCGCGCTCGGCACGCTCGCGGGACGACTCTCGATCACCGCCGGCCTCGGCCTCGCCGCCTGGCGCCTGCCCACCGCGCGCTTCGGCACGGCGCTACTGGCCGCCAGTTTCGTGCTCGGCGAGCTCATGCGGGGCGTGTTCTTGCCGATGCCCTCCGCTGCGCCCGCAGCCACGTCCGCGCTGCCGCCGAGCCTCGCGATTCGAGCCGAACTCACGCAAGCCGCGCTCGCGCAGATTCCTGAGCGGCCGATCGGTATCGGGCTCGGCCGCTTCGAAGCTTCCTACCCCGAATGGCGCTCACAGGAGGAAGCGCGCCTCGCCAACAACGACTGGAAGTCACGCGACTTCCGCGCGCCGAAGACCTTGCATGACGATCCGCTGCAGCTGCTGCTCGAATGCGGCTGGCTCGGCGGCGCCTTGCTGCTGGCGGCGCTCTTGTTGTTGGTGCGCAGCGCGCCGGCGTGGTTCCTCGCGCCGCTCGGAGCCTTCGCGGTGCACGCCGTGGTGCGCGCGCCGCTCCTCGACAACCCTCCCGCCTTGGCCTTGTTCGCTTTGCTCGCAGGCTTCGCGGCGCGCGCGAGCGCTCAACTCCTGCTCGTGGAGGAGCCGCGACGCGCACTCGCTGCGGGACTCTTGATCGGTGCCGGAGCTTTCGTGGCGCTGATCCCCGCGCGCGGCGAGATCGTCGGCGAGTGGGCCGTGGCCGAAGCGCTGGATGCCGAGCAGGAAGACCCGGCCTTCTGGCTCGCGCGCGCCACGCAAGTGCGTCCGTGGGACACACGCTCATGGGAACTGCGCGGCCTCGGCTATCTCGGCGCGGCCTTGGCCGACACCTCCACCGGCGCGGATCCCGGCGAGTCGTGGGAGTACGCGCGGCGTTGCTTCGAACAAGCGCTTGCGCGTCAAGCGTCCTCGGTGAGCGCGCTCACCGGTCTGGTTCAGGTCGAAATGATCGCGCCCGACGGTGACCGCGCGCGTGGGATCGAACTCCTCGCGCGCGCCGAGCGCCTCGCCGGTCATCATCCTGCGGTGCGCGGTGCACGCCGCGCTTGGCTCGAATCCGTGCGAGCCTTGCATGAGGCCGAGGGTCAGGCGCGCATCGCGCAAAGCCGCACCGGCGCCGGCGAGTGGCTGCTGTCGGCTTCGCTCACTGAGGCTCGCGTGCTGCTGCTCAGTAACGAGCCGGCGCGCGCGCTGCTCGCGCTCGAGCGCGCAGCGAGCATCGTCCCGGCGCATCGCGCGCTGATCGAACGCACGGCGCGCAAGCCGGGCCTCGACGACGCGCTGCTGCAAGAACTCACGCTGCGCCTGTTCCCGGGCTGGCCCGGAAATCTCAGCATGGTGAATGCCGGGCGCTAGGACAGCGCTGCCCTAGTTCTCCGGTTCAGTCACGAGCACCTTGGTCAACTCCCAAGCCTTCGCAAAGCCTTCGAAGGAGAGTTGATCGGTCTGGAATGCCTGAGACGCCTTCTGCTGCGCCAAGGAGCGCGCGCGCGCAGTCTCTGCGGGCCAGATCTGAGTGTCATCGGCGTCACGGCGCCCCGCGAGGTGCGCGACCATGATGCCGTCGGCGCCGAAGTCTTCGGGGCCGATGACCTGACCATCGACGACGTCACCGAGGCGTCCGGAGATCAGGCTGCGCACGCGGCGCTGCGAGGGATCGTCGTTGATGCCCGCCGGATCTGCAGCCAGCCGTGGCGTACGCGCGATCCAGTCCTGCTGAAGCTGTGCGCGGCGTTCGGCAGCGAGCGCTTGGGAGAACGGCGCCGCTTCGATCACGGTCGGGTCGCCGTCCACCCAGTCGGCCGGCTTTGGCAAGGACTGAATGAACTCATCGGCGGCTTCCTGCGCGAGCCTCTGCTGCTCGCCCTCGCGCCAGTGTCCGACCACCGCGTCGCGGATCTCTTCCAGCGGCGGCATCTCGCGCTTCTGCACCTCGATCGGCCGCATCAGGAAGCCGAGTTCCTTCGGCAGCAGCACCGGATTGTCCATCCATGTGCCGGGCGTGCCAGAGAACACCGCGCGCAGTTGGAAGGCGCCGTAGTCCTCAACGTTCTCGATCTCGCTCAACTTGACCGGCTCCTCGTAATTCTTCAACAAGAGGCCGTGTTCGGCGGCGAAAGCGGCCGCGTCGGTACCGCCCACCAGCGATAGGTAGGACTGCTTGAGCGCCGCGTGGATTCGGAAGTCGCGCAGCAGACGATCGCTGACTTCTTCCAGAGAGAGCACCGGGCTCTGGTCCTGGGGCAACTTCAGTTCGCCTTCCGGCAGCGGGCGCCGGTAGAGGCTCAAGGAGCGGCTGTTGTAGAACTCTTCGAGCGCCGCCTCCGAGGGTTCGAAATCGCTGCCGATCAGGCGCTGCACGCCTTCGCCGGCGGCGGCCTCCGCGGTCACGACGAGCAGTTCGAAGCGCGCCGCTTCTTCACGCTCGAGATCGAGGCGCTGCAGGGGCGTGAGCTTCTCCGCGAAGAAGGTGGCCAGCTCTGCTTCGGTTGGTTCGAGCTCCGCGGCGGCGTCGGCGAACTCGGCCGCCGTCCAGAATGCGTAGGAATACTGCACCTCGCGATAGAGGTCTTGCCATTCGCGGATCACGTCTTCTTCGGTGACAATCGCAGCGGAGGCGAGCATCTGCTGCATCTTCTGCAGACGCAGAACCCGCGAGAGCATGGCCTCGAAATCCACCGGGCGCTTGTAGCCCATGCTTCGGTAGAGGTTCGCGTAGTTGGCTTCCACGCCGCGCGTGAAGCCCAACAGGATCTCCCGCAGTTCCTGCGCGGTGACCACGACTTCGTAGGCCGTCGCGAGTTTGTCGAGGGCGGCGCGGAACAGCACCTCCTCCTCGCTCTTGTCAGCGCGCGTGCCGAACAGACGACCCTCGAACTCTTGGATCTGGACCGCCGTCCGGTATTCCTCGATCGAGATGTCGGCCTGCTTCCCGTTCGGCAGTTTCATCGTGGCGTAGGCGCCCTCGCCGCCGCTGAAGAACCAACTGCCGAAAGTGTCGGTCATCGGACCCGTGACCGAGAAGATCAACAGGCAGAAAATCGCGACTGCCATCAGCAGCAGCCGACGACCGCGGGACATCGTGTCCGACCGCACCGGCGCATCGTCGGCCGGCGTCGGGCGCCCTACGGCTTTCCTTGTGCTTCGAAGACTTACTCATGGCCGAAACAGAGCCGGAAAGTGTATCGGCGCGGGCCGGCGCGCGCCTAGCGGGAGGCTGAAGAACTGCTTTCGTCTCGGCGCGAGCAATCGTGGCCGGGCTGCTAGACCGCGCTCGGTGACTCCGTCGTGGAGTCCTGAGCGGGTTCGGGCGCCTCCGGAGGGCTTCCGCCTGTGCGGTCAGGATCCTCGGACATCGCCTCCGCCAACTGCTCGGCGGGCGCGGTGAGGCGACCGGCCTCCGGCAAATCGCGCAGACTCTCGAGGCCGAAGCGATCGAGAAACTCGCGGGTGGTGCCGTAGAGGAAGGGCCGTCCAGGCAAGGCCGCGCGGCCGACGATGCGGACCAGTCGCAGGTCCAACAGATGGCGCAGATGCGGCCCGGATTTCACGCCCCGGATCGCGTCGACGTCCGCCTTCAGCACCGGTTGCCGGTAGGCGACCAGGGCGAGCACTTCGAGCGCGGCGGGGCCCAAGCGTTCCTGCTCGGCCTGTTTGCGCACCGACTCGAGTGCTTCGGCGACGTCCTCGCTGGTCAGCAAACGCCATGCCTTGCCGACGGGCTGCACCACCAGGGGCAACTCGCGCTCGCTCATCCAACGCTCGAGTTCGTCGAGGTGGGCGCGCGGGCTGAACTGTTCGGCCTCAGCGTCGGCGTCCCCTTCCTCAGCAGTCCGCGCGCGCGGATACAGCACCTCACGGATGCGGTCGAGCGAGACGGGCTCCGGGGAGGAGAACAGCAGCGCGAAAAGCAGCCGCAAGCGGTCAGGCGGGATGCCCAGCGGGGTCGCGTCAGCGGGAGGAGACAAAGGGGGCAACGGGCGCCGTGATCGAGGGCGCTCCTTCGCTGGCAGTATATCGGGAGAGCATCGCCTCGAACCATGCACGGCCTTCGAGCGGCGAGAGCGGCGCGCGATCGAGCTCCTCGAGCAACTCGGCGACTGGAGGCGGCGCTGCCGCGGCTGGGAAACGCTCCGCGACGCGGCCCACCCACCAGGAGCGGTCCCCGTCGAAACGCAGCGGACCGATGACGCTGCCTGCTTCAGCGCCGTCCAGAAGTTCGACGTGCGGCTCCGGCAAGCGCGTGGAAGCCGCGGCGAAGGATCCATCCGGCTCGCCGCCGCGCACCAGGGATTCTCCTGCCAGCGTGCGCGGATCGAGGCCGCTACCGAGTTGCCGCGACCACGCGCGCGCCTGCTGCTCGTCGGCACTCACCATCCAGTGCAGGCGCGCGCGGCCGTGGAGGCGCGCTTCGGCGCGTACGCAGAGTTGGTAGAGCTGATTGCGCGTGAGTTGCTCGGTGAGAACCAGGCGCGTCTCGTTCCAGCGGCGACCATAGCGGGCACGCGACCACGAGTCGAAGTCTTCGCCGGGCGCCAGGTTGGTGGCGAGTTCGCGCTCGAAGTCGGCAAGCTCGCGCTCGACGCGCGCGCGATCCGGCGCAAGCCCCAGCCGTTCGGCCTCGCGCGCGGTGAACTCCGCACGCAACAAACTGTGAAGGATTTCTCGCGTCTCGTCCGGGAACACGAAGGCGGCCTGCGCCAGGAAGGCCCGCGGATCGAGGCGCGCCTCGCCGATGCGCACTTCGTCGACGCCGCGCTGCGCGAAGGCGTCGCGCGGGGTCTGGGGATCTGCGGTCGCGCAGGCCATCGCGCCGAGCGCGAGCGCCGCCGCCGCGCCGAGTCCGCGTGCGCTCACGCGCCTCAGCGGAAGATGAGCGCGCGCCGTAC
>JAQBVK010000143.1 GCA_027623585.1 Planctomycetota bacterium | reverse complement strand
CCTTCCGGCCACTCCGGCAGCACCACGAGTTCCGCCGCATCGGGCGGCTCGGTGGCGGACTCCGGCTCCGGCACCGGACTGCCGTCGCCGATGCCGCGCAGATGCAGATCGAAGAAGCCCATCGCCGCCTCGCGCATCGCGCGGTTGTAGTCGTGAGGGCCGTCGAAGATTAACCAGCGCGCGGAGTCGCCCGCGTCGTACAGAGTCCAGATCGCGTGGACCTTCTTGCCGGTGAGTTCGGTGCCCTCCGGCGGAAACTCGCGGTCCTCCCGCGCGCCGATCACCAGCAGCGGCGCCGGCGCGCGCAGCGCCAGCACGTCGGCCCGATCGCCGATTCGCAGCGTCCCCGGCACGTGATTGCAGAGGCAACCGTTATGAGGATTGGTTTCCAGACTCGTCGCGTAGACCACCGGCACCGCGCAGTCGATGCGTTCATCAGCGGCGAAGACGTAGGTTGTTGCGGTGCCGCCGCCGCTCGCACCAGTCACGCCCACGCGCGTCATGTCAGCCTCGGATCGTGTCTCTAGATAGTCGAGCGCGCGCATCAAGTCCCACACGTAGACGCCGGTCGCCGTGCCGACGCTCATCGACAGCCGCCATTCGTCGTGCGGACCTTCCTGGCGACGCTCCACCGCGCGTCCGCCCTCGAAGGAGCGCCCCGGCGAATCCACGATCATGGCGAGGTAACCGTGCTTGGCCTGCGCAATCAGTCGCGCCTGTACCACCGGCTCGGTTTTCTTCCATCCCCAATGGCCGTGCGGATTCAGAATCACCGGGAACGGCCCGTCCCCATCGGGAAGGTAAAGATGCGCCGTGACCCAGAAATCTGGCCGGCTCTGGAAGGCGATCTTCTCGATGCGGTATCCGTCGCGGTCCAACACTCCGGTCACGCGCGCCTCGAGCGGAGTGCGCTCAGGCATCGGATCGAGCCCGAGGCCGCGCAGCAGGTGGGCGCGCCCTTCGGCCTTGCGGCCCTCCGCCTGCTCGCGTTTCACCGGCAACTGCAAGGCTGCCGCCGCGCGCACGCGACTTTCGATCCAGGCTTGCTGCAGATCGCCGCCCTTGCCGCCGAGGGCCGGTTGCTGGAGTGCCGTCAGGAAGAGGGAGAGGAGCATCAAATCCGCCTGCAAGGTAGCAAACGGAGTCGCGGCCCTTAAGTTAGGATGAGATCCCATTCAGCTGCCGATGTCACTCCCCACCTCCGCACGCTTCGTCGCCTGCCTCGCGCTCGCCGCAGCCACGGTTGCGGCTGGCTCCGTTCCGCAAGTCAAGCCCGCTGCGAAAGTGAGCTACGGGCGCGACATCCGGCCGATTCTCTCGAACCGTTGCTTCCAGTGCCACGGCCCTGACCCTTCCTCGCGCGAGGAAGAGTTGCGCCTCGACGAGCGCGAATTCGTGCTCGCGGATCGCGGGGGCTACGCGGTGATCGTGCCGGGTGATCCTGAGGCCAGCGAGTTGTGGCGCCGCGTCAGTTCGGACGACGTCGAAGAGCGCATGCCGCCCTCCGATAGTCACAAGCTCGCGCTCGACGAACGCGAACTCGCGCTGGTGCGGCAGTGGATCATCGAGGGCGCGGAGTACGAGCCGCATTGGTCGCTCGTGCCGCCGCAGCAATCGACGCCGCCGACGACGCGCGACGCCGGGTGGGCGCATCAGGAGATTGATTCCTTCATCCTTGCCGAGTTGGAAGCCGTCGGGATCGCGCCGAACGCGCCGGCCGCTCGCGCCACGCTGTTGCGCCGCGTGTTCCTCGACCTCACCGGTCTGCCGCCGACGCCCGAGGAGTACGATGCCTTCTTCGCCGACACGCGGCCCGACGCCTACGAGCGCGTCGTCGACCGGCTGCTCTCCGAAGAGCCCTACGTGTCGCGCTACGCCGAGCGCATGGCCACGCCGTGGCTCGACGCCGCGCGCTACGCCGATACCAACGGCATCCACATGGATGCGGGGCGGCAGATGTGGGCGTGGCGGGATTGGGTGCTGAAGGCCTTCCGCGACGGCATGCCTTACGACCGATTCCTCACCGAGCAATTGGCCGGCGATCTGCTGCCGGACGCGACGATCGCGCAGCAGGTGGCGAGCGGTTTCAACCGCAACCACGTGATCACCGATGAGGGCGGCGCGATCAACGAGGAGTATCTCGTCGAGTACGCGGTGGACCGCACCAACACCACCGGCGCGGTGTTCCTGGGCCTGACGCTCGGTTGCGCACGTTGCCACGAGCACAAGTTCGATCCGGTCTCGCAGGAGGACTACTACAAGGTCTTCGCGTACTTCAATTCCAACGAGGAACCGGGCCTCTATTCGCAATTGCCGGATTCGAATCGCGCCTTCGAACCCTCCTTGAGCGTACCGAGCGAAATGCAGTCGGCGGAACTCGCGCGCATGCGGGCGGAGTTGGACAAGGTGCGCGCGGCTCTGGCGCAGCCGGCTCCTGAGGACGATCACGCGTTTGAGGAGTTTCTTGCCGGCGCGCCGCAAGCTGCGGGAGTGCGATGGGCAGTGAGCGAGACCTCGGCGGCGGAAGCAAGCGACGAGGTCGTACTCACGATCCAGCCGGACGGTTCGGTGCTCGCGAGCGGTCCGCAGCCGGCGCGCGAAGATCACGTCATCACTTTGCGCACTCAGGAAACCGGGCTGCGCACGCTGTTGCTGGAAGCGCTCCAGGATCCTTCGTTGCCGATGGGCCGCGTCGGCCGCGCGCCGAACGGCAACGCGGTGCTGTCCTCGATCGAGGCCGAGGCGATTGCCATCGCGGATCCGAAGAACCGCGTCGCGCTGAACTTCGTTTGGGCGTGGGCAGACCACGAGCAGCCCAACGCCGACTTCGACGTCGTCAACGTCCTGGATCCGGATCCCGCGCGTGGCTGGGCGGTCAACGCGCACGGCGTCGAGGGCGGACGCAACGCGATCTTCTTGACCGAGGAACCCTTCGGTTTTGAAGGCGGCACGGAAATCCGCGTCACCCTTCACTACCAATCGGTGTACGCCGAGCACGCCTTCGGCCGCGTGCGCTTGACGCCGGGCGCGATTTCGGATGCGGGCCTCACGCGCCTGCCCGTCGCCGATTCGCGCTGGTACGGCACTTGGCCCTACAAGCCCGAAGAACGCTACAGCGGCTACGACCAGGTCTTCGGGCCCGAGGCGGACGCCACGATCGATTTTGGGAAGAAATACCCGCCCGACGCCTACTCCTGGGTGCTGGTCGAGAGTCTCGCCGACGCCAAGTTGAACAACGTGTTGCCCGCCGGGGAAACCGTGTCCTTCGCCGGCAAGCGCTTGTTCGCTCCGACCGCGCGCACGCTCGACGTCTCGCTCGGCAGTGACGACGGCGTGCAAGTCTTCCTCGACGGCACGCGCGTCTTCGAAAACCGCGTCGATCGCGGCATGGCGGCCGATCAGGATCGCATCCAAGTCGAAGTGCCGGCCGGAGTGCACACGCTGGTGCTGAAGATCGTGAACACCGGCGGACCGGGCGGCTTCTACTGGCGGCAGGACCCACCCGAAAGCGAGTTCAGTGGGGCATTGGTGTGGGCGCTGGCTCCTGAAGCCGCGCGCACGCACGGCGCCGACGGGCTAGCCCGCCGCGTGTCCGAAGCCTGGCGCACCGAGCATTCACCCGCTTACCGCGAAGGACTCGCGCTCGCCGCGCAGCTCGACGGCGAGCTTGGCGTGCTGCAAGCCGCAATCCCGCGCACGATGGTGATGAAAGAAAGGGCGGAGCAGCGTCAGACCTACTTGCTGGTGCGTGGACAGTACGACCATCCGGACATGGAACGTCCGATCGCGCGCGGCATTCCCGCCGCGCTCGGCGCTCTCCCCGAAGGCGCACCCGCAGATCGTCGCGGGCTCGCGGCGTGGATGACGCAGCCGGAGAACCCGTTGGTGGCGCGCGTCTACGTGAACCGCTTGTGGGAAATGGTGTTCGGCGTCGGCATCGTCGCCACCAGCGAAGACTTCGGCATGCAAGGGGACTGGCCGAGTCATCCGGCCCTGCTCGATTGGCTCGCGGTCGAGTTCCGAGAGAGCGGTTGGGACGTGAAGGCGATGATGCGGCGGCTCGTGACTTCGAGCACCTACCGTCAGTCCTCGCGCGTCCGCCCCGAAGCCTTGGAGCGGGATCCGGAAACGCGGCTCTTGTCCTCGTATCCGCGCCGCCGGCTGGGCGCGGAGGAAGTGCGCGACCAGGCGCTCTACCTCGCGAGCCTGCTGGTCGAGAAGTTCGGGGGACCGTCGGTGAAGACCTACCAACCCGAAGGATTGTGGCAGGAAGTCGCGATGCTGCAGTCGAACACGCGCCTCTTCGTGCGCGACGACGGCGAAGCGCTCTGGCGCCGCAGCCTCTACACCTATTGGAAGCGCGCGGTGCCGCCGCCTTCGTTGATGACCTTCGACGCGCCGACGCGCGAGTTCTGCAGCATCCGCCGCAGCATCACGAACACGCCGCTGCAGGCCTTGGTGTTGTGGAACGACGTACAGTTCGTCGAGGCCGCGCGCGCGCTCGCGCAACGCACGCTCGCCGAAACCGTTCCCACCGCCGATGGCGCGGTCGGTGGCGGAGCCGAAGGTACTTGGGACGCCGATGCCTGGCGCATCGCGCGCATGTTCCGCCGCTGCACCGGCCGCGATCCGGAACCGGGCGAGGCCGCGCGTCTGCGCGCCGCGCTCGACACTTTCCTTCAGCGCTACGCTCAAGCGCCGGAAGACGCGGCGAAGCTGCTGATGGTCGGCGAGACCCCGGTGCCGGAAGGCGCTGATCCGGCGCAGCTCGCCGCATGGATGCTGCTTGCGAATGCCTTGCTCGCGCTCGACGAGGTGATCAGCCAAAGCTGAGGCAAGCATGAATTCCGACCTCCCGCCCGACTTCCACGCGCGACGGCGCTTACAGCTCACGCGCCGACGTTTCTTCGGCCTCGGCGCGCAATCGATCGGCGCCGGTCTCGGCGCGCTGGCGTTGAACTCCCTGACCGGCGGCGACGCGATTGCCAAGAACCTGCTCGGCGGCGACCCGGCAGCGGGGGATACGCCGCCCGGTCCGCACTTCCGCCCGAAGGCGAAGCGCGTGATCTACCTGCACATGGAGGGCGCGCCGAGCCAGCTCGACCTCTACGACTACAAGCCCGCCCTGCACGAACAGTTCGACCAGGACCTCCCCGACTCGATCCGCAACGGCCAGCGCATCACCACGATGACCAGCGGCCAGGCGAGATTCCCTGTCGCGCCGACGATGTTCCGGTTCGACCGCTACGCGAACAATCAAGACGGCCTGTGGCTCTCGGAATTGCTTCCCCATACCGGAAGCATCGCCAAAGAAATTTGCATGATTCGCAGCATGCACACCGAGGCGATCAACCACGAGCCGGCGATCACCTTCTTCCAGACCGGCAACCAGCAGCCGGGGCGCCCCTCCTTTGGCGCGTGGAGTTCCTACGGTTTGGGCAGCGCGAACGCGAATCTGCCGGCCTTCGTGGTGATGATCACGCAAGGCATCGGCAACATGCAGGCGCTGTCGGCGCGCTTCTGGGGCTCGGGATTCCTTCCCAGTGAGCACCAGGGCTGCAAGCTGCGCTCGGGCGACGATCCAGTTCTGTACTTGAGCGATCCGGACGGCGTCGAACGCGGCGATCGCCGCGAGATGCTCGACCTGGTCGGCGAACTCAACGAGAAGGAGTACGAGCGCAGTCTCGATCCGGAGGTGCGCGCGCGCATCAGCCAGTACGAAATGGCCTATCGCATGCAGATGTCGGTACCGGAACTCACCGATTTCAGCGACGAGGACGAAGCCACGCTCGAGATGTACGGGCCGGAAGTGCGCAAGCCCGGTTCTTTCGCGGCGAATTGCCTGATGGCGCGGCGGCTTGCCGAACGCGGCGTGCGCTTCATTCAGCTCTACATGCGCGGTTGGGACCAGCACGGCAATTTGCCCTCGGAGATGCGCGCGCAAGCCGGCGCGGTCGACCAGCCGCAAGCGGCGTTGATCAAAGACCTGCGCCGCCGCGGCTTGCTCGACGACACCTTGGTGTTGTGGGCCGGCGAGTTCGGACGCACCGCCTACAGCCAAGGCGCGTTGACCACCGAGAACTACGGCCGCGATCACCATCCGCGCTGCTTCAGCGTGTGGGCGGCGGGCGGCGGCATGAAACCTGGCATCGTGCACGGCGCGACGGATGAGTTCTCCTACAACGTCACCGAGGATCCGGTGGACGTGCACAACCTGCACGCGACCCTGCTTCACTGCCTCGGTTTCGATCACAAGCGGCTCGGCTACCGCTACCAAGGCCGCGACATGCGCTTGACCGACGTGTTCGGCAAGGTGCTCCCGGAACTGCTCGCCTGAGTCCGGAGCGGAGACCCCGCAGCATGCGC
>JAQBVK010000142.1 GCA_027623585.1 Planctomycetota bacterium | reverse complement strand
CGAAGCCTCGCGCGGGCGGAATGGGAGTTCAGCAGCCCGCTAACTTCGCGCCGGCAGGACCTTGGTCCCTTCGTCGCCGTTCACGCGGTGGGTGCGCGACCAGCGGTCGAAGGTGATCAGCAGCGGAGTCGCCACGAACATTGTCGAGTAGGTGCCGATCATCACGCCGATGATCATCGCGAAGGAGAATCCTTCCAGCGAGTTGTGGAAGGGGCGGTTCGCGAAGAACAGCACCAGCACCACGAAGAGCACCGTCACGGAGGTCAGGATCGTCCGTCCCAAGCATTGGTTGATCGACAGGTCGATCACCTCCTTGTACGAACGGTTCTGCATCTTCGGCAGGTTCTCGCGAATGCGGTCGAAGATGATGATGGTGTCGTTCAGGGAGTAGCCGATGATGGTCAGGAACGCCGCGATGATCTCGAGATTGATCTCGACCGACACGATGCCGAGCGCGTCGCCGACCGCCAGCGCGCCGAGCGCGAATAGCACGTCGTGGAACACCGCGACCACCGCCGCGAATCCGTAGCGGTACTCGCGGAAGCGGAACGAGATGTAGACGATGGTGAGGATCAGCGAGAGCAGGATCGCGCGCACCGCGGCGGTCTGGATCTCGCCGCTCACGCGCGCGCCGACCACGTTGACCTCGGGGAAGGCGAGCTTCTCGTCGATCTGCCCGTCGGCCCCGAGCGGCAGCCAGCCCGCCATCGCCGCGAGCAATTCGTCCACCATGTCCTGGGTGGGATCCTTGCCGGCTTCGACTTCGGTGCTGCGCTTCTGTTCGGCGCGCTGCTCCGGAGTCAGCGTCTTCTTGACGTGGTACGCGGCGTAGGAGGAACCGTCCGTGCTGTCGCCGACGCCGACCACCGCGTAGCCGGGCAGCCGCCCGCGCACTTCGGTGATGTCCTGCGCCGCGGTCAGCGTGATCCGCGCGCTGGTGCCGCCCGCGAAGTCGATGCCGAGCAACTGCTGGCTGCGTCCGGCGAAGAAGATCAGGCCACCGATGATGGTGATCAGCGAGAAGCCGACCGCAAGGTAACGCTTGTCGAGGAAGCGGATCTTCCAGTCGCGGTCGAGGAAGCCGACCATCGAAACCTTCTTCAGAGACTTCGTGGTGAACACGAGGTGGTGCATCACCACCTTCGAGAACACCAGCACACTGAACAGCGTGGTCAGAATGCCGATGCCGAGCGTGGCAGCGAAACCCTTCACCGGTCCGGTGCCCACCCCGAACAGCACCGCCGCCGCAATCAGCGTGGTGAGGTTCGAGTCGGTGATCGCCGAGGCGGCGTTCTCATAGCCGTTCTTGTAGGCCTGTGGGACGTCGCGTCCGCGCCTGATTTCCTCCCGCACCCGCTCGAAGATCAGGATGTTGGCGTCCACCGCCATGCCGATGGTGAGCACGATGCCCGCCAGACCCGGCAAGGTCAGCGTGGCCTGCGTGAAGAACATCGCACCCAACAGCAGGAAGCCGTTGAATCCCAGCGCCAGCGAGGCAACTAGGCCGTTCATGCGGTAGTACCAGATCATGAACGCGATCACGATCAGTGCGCCGATCAGCGCGGACCGCACGCCGGCGTCGATCGAGTCCTTACCCAGCGAGGGGCCGACCACGGCTTCGCTCTCGAGCTCGGGCAGCACGCGCAAGGATCCGGTGCGCAGCACCGTGATCAACTCTTGACGGTCGTCTTGCGTGAAGCCGCCGGTGCCGCCGTTGATGATGCCTTGTCCGGGCAGACGCTCGTTGATCTCCGGCGCGCTCGAGACCACCCCGTTGAGCACGATCGCCATCATGCGGCCGGTGTACTCGTCGGTGAACTCGGCGAAGGCGGTGCGCCGCGTCTGCTGGAAGGTGAAGGCCACCGCCGGCAGGCCGGAGCGGTCCATGGTGGGACCGACGTAGGAGAGATCACCGCCGGTGAAGTCCCAGGCGTCGGGGCCGGTCATCTTCGGGCGCAGCTCGTTCTGCACCAGCAGCGGCGCGCAGCCGCGCGTCAGCGCGCTGCTCACGTTGAGGGCGCCTTGCTCCTCTTCCTTGACCGAGATCCAGCGCAACTCTGCGCGCGGGCCGGATTTGGCTTCGCTCAATTTGTTGTAGACCGAGACATCCGCATCTGGGTTGGCGTCGCGCCAAGTCTCGAATTTGCCGCGCTCGAGCGAGAGCCCGACGTCGTCGGAGTCGTTGGCGACGATGCTGAAGTCGAGCAGACCCTGGTTGAGCATCACTGCTTGGATCTGATCGAGCGCCGCTTGGTCGTTGCCGGGCACTTCGATCACGATGCGGTCGTCACCGAGCGGCACCACCGGCACGTCGAGCAGACCGGAGGAGTCGAGACGCTTGGCGAACACGTCCGCCATCTGCTGGATGAGTTGCGCCTGGTTGACGAACTCGTCCTCGGAGATCTGACCGTCATCGAGCGCCTGCTGGAAGTTGAAGGCGTACACCAACCGTGCCCCACCCTTGAGGTCGAGGCCGAGATTGAGGTCGTACTTGAAGATCGCGAAGAGCGCGAGCGCCGAGAAGAAGATCAGCCCCGTGATCTTGCGAGCGAGATTCTTGACCATGGACGGCTACAGTTGGGCGCTCCGGCCGCCACGATCGCGCAGGAAGAACAACTTCGCGCGCCGCGGCTTGTTGATCGGGCCGCGCTCCACCGTGATGTTCTGCACCAGCGGGCTGTGGATCGGGAAGGTCCGCTCCACGCCTTCGCCCTGCACGATGCGGCGCACCGTGAAGGTGCGCGAGATGCCAGCGCCCTTGTCGCAGATCACCTGGCCCACGAAGGGCTGAACGCGCTCGTTCTTGCCCTCTCGGATCAGATAGTCCACGCGGACGATGTCCCCAATCTTGAAGGACGGTAGATCCTTCTTGAGGTGCTGTTGTTGGACTTCGCGGACGACGTGATCCATGACTCGTTCAGATTTCGTGAGGCGGTTGCGGGGGAGCGGCCGAGGGCCGTGGCCCGCCGGAGAGGTCCGGGCGACGCTCTTGCGTGCGCTTCCGGGCCTGTTCCTGCCGCCAGCGCGCCACTTCTTGGTGGTCGCCGCTGCGCAGCACTTCGGGCACTTGCATGCCCCGGAACTCCGGCGGACGGGTGTAATGAGGGTGGTCGAGCAGCGAGGGGTCTTGGAAGGACTCGGACAATGCGCTGTCCTCGTCGCCGAGCGCGCCTGGTAACAGACGCGTCGCGGCCTCGAGCACGCACAGTGCGGCGAGTTCGCCTCCGCAGAGCACGAAATCGCCCACCGAGATCTCGGTCCACTCCATGCCGGCGCGCACGCGTTCGTCGAAGCCCTCGTAGCGGCCGCACAACATGAGCAGGCGTTCTTCCTGCGCGAAAGTGTGGGCGTGGGACTGACGGAACGGCGCGCCGTCGGGAGTGAGCAAGATGCGGCGGCACGGACCGTGCTCCTTCTCGACCCACTCGACTGCTGCAAAGATCGGCTCGGGTTTCAACACCATCCCCGGTCCGCCCCCGTAGGGTCGGTCGTCCACGTGCCGATGACGATCCGTCGCGAAGCGCCGGAAGTCGAGCACGTGAACACGGAGAACGCCCGCCCGCTGTGTCCTGCCCAAGATGGAAGCCTGGAGGTATCCCTCGACGGCTTCCGGGAACAGGGTCAGCAGATGGACTTCGAGCATCCCGGAACCCCCGGGAAAAGGGCCGCACAAGATACCCTCAGCCCCCTTCGGCGGCAAGATAAGAGGGGCCGAGGTCGCTGTTATCCTCCTGGCGTGTTTACCGGCCTCGTTGCGGGATCCGGCACCGTGCGGGCCAATCGGTCCGAGGCGGGGGGCAGGATGCTCGAAGTGGATCTCCGCGAGCTGGCCGACGGGGTCGAGCTCGGGGAGTCGATTTGCGTCTCCGGAGCCTGCCTCACGGTCGCGGAGCGGGACGGGACCGTCGCGAGCTTCGCCCTGAGTCCGGAGACCCTGGCTCGGACGGGCCTTGGCCTGCTCGGGCCCGGCTCACGCGTCAACTTGGAGCGGAGTTTGCGCGTGGGAGACCGCCTGGGCGGCCACTTCCTGACCGGCCACGTGGACGGGATGGGGCGGCTGATCGAGATCCGCAGCCAGGAGGCCTTCGCCGAGTTCCGTTTCGAAGCCCCGCCCGGGCTGCTCGCACTCATGGTCGAGAAGGGCTCGGTGGGCGTGGACGGAGTCAGCCTCACGGTTTCCCGCGTGCATGACGACGGCTTCGAGGTCGCTCTGATCCCGGAAACGCTGCGCCGCACCACGCTCGGCGACATGCGCACCGGCAATCCCGTGCATCTGGAGACCGACCTACTGGCCAAGCACGTGGCTCGGCTCGCTTGGTGCGCGGCGCAGGATGCTGCGGGATTGCGCGCCGCCCTTTCCCCGCTGCTCGGGCTTTGAGAAGATCGCCCGGCTCCGTACGGCGACCATGACGATCACGCTCCTCCTGCTCACCCTCGCGGTCGCCCAACAGCCGCTCCAGACGCGCACCGGCGATGCGACGATCACGCTCGGCGGCGAGGTGATGGGACGTGTCGAGTTTCGCGACGACGCCGAGCTCACGACCCCCGGCGGCGATTCGGACGATCCGATGCGCGCGCGCGCGGCCTTGAACCTGGACGTGGACTACGGCGCGTATCTGAGCGCCTACGCCGAGATCATGGGGAGTTGGGGCGACACCGGCGAGCGCAGCACCGAGGACCTCCAACAATTGTGGTTGGAAGCGGATCAGTTGCTCGGCGACTGGCGCTTGCGCCTCGGTCGCACCGAACTCGACTTCGGCGATGGCCGACTGGTTTCGTCGAGCCGCAGTTGGCTGTTCGAACCGAATGCTTTCGATGCCGCCGTCGCGAGCGGAGACTCCGAACGCCACGACTTCGAGTGGTCGGCGTGGTTCGCAAACGGCGCCAATGGGCCTGCTGGCCTCATGGACGATCGTTTCACCGGCGCCTACGCGCGCTACGGCTGGTCGCGTGACACCGACGTCGAGGCCTACGTGTTGTTGAGGGACATGGATGCGCCGGACAACAGTCAAGCCACCTACGCACTGCGCTTCTTCGGCGTCACCGTGCACGGTCTCGACTGGAGCGTGCTCGGCGCGCACCAGGATGGACGCCTCGCCGGCGCGGGCAGCACTTGGGCGCAAGCCCTGATCCTCAGCTTGGGGAAGGAACTCGACGGCGGGCATCGCGTGGGTCTCGAGTTCGGCTATTCGAGCGGTGACGGCCTCGGCGCCGACAAGTTCAACCGCTTCGATCCGGTCTACATGGATCAGCACGCCTACAACGGGCGCGCCGATCTGTTCGCGTTCTCGAACCTCGTCGACCTGGCCTTGCTGTACAGCATGCAATGGAACGAGCGGTGGTCCTTCCACACCGACTTCCACGGCTTCTGGCGCCAATCCACGCGCGACGACGCCTTCTCTGCCTACACGCTCGCGCCCTACGGAATCGCCGGAGACGCACGCGCGCTGGGTCAGGAGTTGGACGTCTACGCCGAGGGCGAACTCGCCGACGGGCTCGGCTTCGATTTCGGCGGCGCCTTGTTCCTCTCCGGTTCGGCGATGCCGGCCGACGAAGACCAGATCTGGATCTTCGCCCGCTTCCTCTTCACCTTCTGATCGCAACGATGTCCTCCACGCTGCTGCTCTGCTTCCTCTCGGCGATTTGCCAGGAGCCTGCCGGCACGCCGGTGCTCTCGCGCGGTCCCGCCGCTTTGACCCTCGACGGCGAGATGCGCTTGCGCTTCGAGTCGCGCGATGGCGCCACGCCCTTCATGGGAACGAATTCCGAGTCGATGAGCTCGGGACGATTCCGCTTCGGTCTGCGCGCGGAACTGAATGATCAGTTCTCCGCTTACGCGCAATTTCAGAAATTGGTCGTGGACGAGGGCGAAGACTCGGACGACTTCGTGCACCAAGCCTTCATGTTCTGGGACGAGATGCCGTTCGACGCCGAACTGCAGGTGGGGCGCTTCGAAATGGACATCGGCAGCGGATTGCTGGTCGGCACCGACGACTGGAATGGGACCGGGCGCGCGTTCGACGGCTTCCGCGTGACGCGACAGGGCGAGACCTACCACGCCACCGTGTTCTGGACGCAGCCGGTCGAGGAGCAGGCCGTCGCGGACAGCGTGGATCAGAACTTCGGTGGCGTCTGGGTCGAAATCCCGCTCACGCCGCGCATCTCGCTCGACGTCTACGGGCTGACCCGAGGTGACCGGAGCGGCAGCATCAGCGACCTCGAAGACCAGACCGTGGGCGCGAGGATCCGCGGCGAGTTGTCCTCGGGCGTGCTGTGGAGCGCGGAATTGGCGCGGCAGTTCGGCGACCACGGCGCGCTCGACGCGGGCGGCATGATCGCCACGGGCGAGGCGGAGATGCCTTTCGCCGACGACGGCAGGGCAGCGCTCGGATTCCTGTGGGCCAGCGGCGACGAGGACGGGAGCGACGGGGACCAAGACGCCTTCGTGCCGCTCTA
>JAQBVK010000141.1 GCA_027623585.1 Planctomycetota bacterium | reverse complement strand
TCGCCCGATTCGCGGTGAATATCCAGTGTTCGGCGACGACGCCTTCGAAACCGGCACTGGCGTGCACGCCGCCGCGGTGATCAAAGCCTTCCGGAAGGGAGATACTTGGCTCGCAAACCGCGTTTACAGCGGGGTTCCCGCCGACGAGTTCGGCCTCCAACAGCGCATCAGCGTCGGTCCGATGAGCGGCAAGTCCAACGTGATCTGGTTCCTCGAACAGCGCGGCATCGAGCCTACTGACGAACGCATCGCGGCGGTGCTGGAGTGCGCAAAGGGTTCGAAGCGCTTGCTCACGGAACAACAAGTCTTGGATGCCGCTGGTGCTGCGGCGCGCGCATGAGCGGCCTCTCCACGCGCGCAATCCACGCAGGCGAGTTGAATCCCGCGCCCTCGGGCGCGGTGGTAACACCGATCTACCAGTCCTCGACCTTCGCCTTCGAAGGACCGGACGGGCTCGCCGAAGTCACCTACGGCCGCTACCAGAACACGCCGAACCACGCGGTACTGCACGCGCGCCTCGCCGCGCTCGAAGGTGCCGAGGACGCTCTGGTTTGCGCGACCGGCATGGCGGCGATGACCGCCGCGCTGATGGCGCTGTGCGCGCGCGGCGATCGCGTGCTCGCGGCGCGCGGCCTCTACGGCGGCACCCACGCGCTGCTCACCGAGGAGTTGCCGCGCTTCGGCATCGAGGTCGACTTCGTGGATGCGCACGACCCGGCGTCGTGGCCCGCCGCCGTGCGCCCGGAGACGCGCGTGTTCGTGGTCGAGTCGATTTCGAATCCGCTGTGCCGAGTCTGCGATCTGCCCGCGGTGGCGAAGTTCTGCCGCGAACGCGGCATCGTCTCGCTGGTGGACAACACCTTTGCGTCACCGGTGAATTTTGCGCCGATTGCCCATGGCTTCGATTTAGTTCATCACAGTGCCACCAAGTACCTCAACGGCCACAGCGACCTCGTCGCCGGAGTGCTGGCCGGGCGCCGCGAGCTGATGGACAAGGCGGTGCGCGTGATCCGGCGCCTGGGCGCTTCGCTCGACGCCCACGCTTGCTTCTTGCTCGAACGCGGGCTCAAGACCTTGGTGGTGCGCGTCGAGCGGCACAATGCGAACGCCTTGCGCGTCGCCGACTTCCTCGCCACCCATGAGGCGGTCGCGCGCGTTCACTTCCCGGGCCTCGCGAGCCATCCGGATCACGCGCGCGCCAAACAACTGCTGTGCGGTTTCGGCGGCATGCTCGCCTTCGACCTGCGCGGCGGCGCGGACGCGGCCGAACGCTTCCTCAACGCCGTGCGCATCCCGGCGGTCGCGCCTTCGCTGGGCGGCGTCGAGACTCTGCTCTCGCGCCCGTGCGTCACTTCGCACGCGATGCTCTCGCGCGAGGACCGCGCCGCCCTCGGCATCGAGGACGGCACGGTTCGCATGTCGGTCGGCATCGAAGACGCCGACGATTTGATCGCCGATCTGGATCAGGCTCTGCGCGCCTGATCCGCGGAAGCGCCAGTCTCTTCGCAACCATGGCGGCCGTGCAGATCGGCGAGCGCGGCATCCACGCGCTCCTCATCCGCGCCGGCGCGACGCAGCACGCGCACGATGACTTCGGCGGCGCTCTCCAGCTCCATCGGCACGACTTCGTCCGCGCCGGCCCTGCGCATGCCGGCCACGTCGGCGATGAACGGCACGCGCACCAATACCCGCAAATCGGGCGCAGTTTGGCGCACCGCGCGCAGCGCGCGTTCGGCGGCGTTGGGATCGTTGACGGCGATCACCAGTTCGCGCGCCCGCGCCACGCCGAGCTTCTCCAGCATGACCGGGCTGGTGATGTCGCCGAACAAGGCCTTCTGCCCTGCGGCGCGCGCCCGCGCCACATTGTCGGGGTTCAGATCCACGATCACGAATGGCGCCCGGCAGCGCTGCAGCGCCAGCGCGAGTTCCTGTCCGGTCAATCCGTAACCGGCGATCACCACGTGCCCGCCGAGATCTTGCGCGGTGCCGCGCGACTCGATCGGCTCCGGGCGCGAGAAGAGGCGGCGCATCGTGCGCGAACGCGCGAAGAGCTCGGTGAGGGACGGGGCAAGCGCGATCACGAAAGGCGTCAGCAGCATCGAGATGACTGCGGTCGCCAGCAGGCGCGCTTCTACCGCGGGTGAAAGCAAGTCGTAACCGGCTGCTTCGTCGAGCAGCAAGAAGGAAAACTCGCCGATCTGCGCCAAACCCACGGACACAAAGATTGCGACGCGCAGCGGCATGCGCAGCAGCGCGCAGAGCGCCATCATCACCACGAACTTTCCGAGAATCACGCCGCCGACCATCGCGCCGATCGGAAGGATGTCCGCGAACAGAGCACGCGGATCCAAGAGCATGCCGACCGAGAGGAAGAACAGGGAAGTAAAGGCTTCTCGGAACGGAATCAGATCGGAAAGCGCTTGGTGCCGGTATTCGCTGTCGGCGACGACCATGCCGGCGAGGAAGGCGCCCAGCGCGAGCGAAACGCCGGCCTGGGACGCCAGCCAAGCCGTGCCGAGACAGATCGTCAACACGGTGAGCACGAACAGGCTCTGCTGACGCGTGCGCGCTACGGCTTGCAGGATGCGCTGCACCACGATGCGGCCGCCGAGCAGGACCAGCACGAGCACGCCGCCGGCGCGCGCGAAGGCCAGGCCGAGTTCCTTGCCACCCCCGCCCTCGCCGGCCAAAAAGGGCACCAGCATCATCAATGGCACCACGCAGAGATCCTGGAATACGAGGATCGAGAGCGTCGTGCGCCCGTGCGGTGACTCCACTTGCGCGCGATCCTGCAGAGCGCGCAGGACGATCGCGGTGCTCGACACCGAGATCACCGCACCGATCAGAACCGCCGGACGAAACTCGAGGCCAGCGAGCCGGGAGATTCCAATCGCCGCGGCCATGGTCAACGCGACTTGCAGCGCGCCGCCGATCAGGACCGGCTTCCAAAGCTTGCGCAGTTTGCTCAGCGGCAGCTCGAGCCCGATGCCGAACAGCAGCGCGATCACGCCGAGCTCCGCGAGCTGTTCCACGTTCTCGCGGTCCGGGATCAACCCGAGAGCCGCCGGACCGGCCACCGCGCCCGCCACCAAGAAACCGGCGATCGCAGGAAGGCGCAAGCGATGCAGCAGCACCACCACCGCCACCGCGACGGCGAACAAGATCACGAGATCGCGGAGCTCACTCATGTCGAGGCAGCGCGCGTGCGAGCAGGAAGGATCCGAACGCCGCGGCGACGACGGAGCCAATCAGAACGCCGGTCTTGCCGTGCGCAAGATTGTCGGGCGGCAGCCCGAGGCTGGCAATGAAGAGCGCCATCGTGAATCCGATGCCCGAGAGTACGCCGGCGGCGCTCAGCATCTTCCAGTTCACGTCAGTGGGCAGACGAGCCAAGCCCAAGCGGAGCGCCAGCCAAACGCCTGCGAGAATGCCGAGCGGTTTGCCGGCCACCAACGCGAAGGCAATCGCGAGCGCGATGGGGCTGGTGATCGCGTCGGGCGAGAACCTGACGCCCGCGTTGGCGAGCGCGAACACCGGCATGATTCCGAACGCGACCCAAGGGTGCAGCGCGTGCTCCAGGCGGCGCGCGGGAGAAACCGCTTCTTGCAGAGTCTCGCTGGTCTGCGCCACTAACTCGGCCTGCGCTTTGCCTTGCGCCGCGAGGATGGACTCACGGGCGCGTTCGAGCGCCTGCGCCACTTGCTCCGGCTTTAGCAGTGATCGCGCCGGCGCGAGCAATCCGAGCGCGACCCCGGCCACCGTTGGATGCACGCCGCCTTTAAGGGTGAGCAACCAAATCGCTCCGCCGAGCAAAGCGTAGACGCCGAGCGAACGGACGCCGAGCCGCTGCAGGATCCACATCAAGAACATTCCGCCGGCGGCGCCGCCGAGCAGCACCGCGTCCGCGCCGCTGGAGTAGAAAATCGCGATCACCGAGACCGCGAGGAGGTCGTCCACGATCGCGAGCGACAGGATGAAGATCTTCAACGCGGACGGCACGCGGCTGCCGAACAAGGCCAGAATGCCGACCACGAAGGCGATGTCGGTCGCCATCGGAACTCCCCACCCGCGCGCGGCCGGGCCGTCGTGTTGGAAGAAAAGGTAGATCGCCGCAGGGATGACCGCGCCGCCGATCGCCGCCGCCACCGGGAGCACGCGCGAGGAGGGTTCGCGCAGTTCGCCGACCACGAGTTCGCGCTTGATCTCGAGGCCGACGACGAAGAAGAACACCGCCATCAGGGCGTCGTTGATCCAGTACCACAGCGGGTAATCGAGCAGCAGCGCGCCGGCGCCGATCGTGAGCCGCGTATTCCAAAAGGCTTCCCAATGCGGAGCCCACGGAGAGTTCGCGAACGCCAGCGCGATCAGCGTGCAGGCGCCGAGCACGATGCCCGACGATGCTTCGACGTGCAGGAATTCCTGAAACGGCCGGGCGATGCGATCGATCGGAGCCGGCGGGAGCCGGTCGCGCGGGGCTGCGGCCATGGCACGATTATCTGCGTGCGGCCGCTCGCCATGCAGCGATTGCGGCGGGCGCGGTTTGATGGAAGCGGTGCGAGTCGCGCGAAAGTTCGAAGCAGGCCGTGACGCCAAGCGGCAGCGCCGCGCAGGCGCTCACGACCGCGCGCCAATTCACGTCCCCTTCGCCCGGCGCAAGGTGCTCGTGCACGCCGCGCCGCATGTCGTCGAGCTGCACCCCCACGATCTGCGACGCAAACTGCGCCACCGCGTACTCAGGGTCGTAGCGGTCGTTCACGAGCAGATGGCCGACGTCGAGCATCAATCCGAAGCGCGGCTCTTCCAGCGCTCGAAACTCATCGAGCGTGCCGACGAAGTGTCCAGGCTCGGGCTCCAAAGCCAAGCGCACGCCAAACTTCTCCGCAAGGGGGTGCAGAGCATCGGCGGCGGCGCTCAATCGCGCGCGCGCGCCCACAACGGTCTGGCCATCGGGCAAAGCGCCGCTCCAGAAGGACAGCGTGTCCGCGCCCAGATCCGGGCACCATTCCAGCAGCTTCATGAGATAGTCGAGGCGAAGACTCCAAGAGTTGTCCGTCTCGAGCAGATTCGGCCGGTGCTTGCGCGACGGGTCGAGCGAAAAGCGCGCGCCGCTCTCCATCACGACCTTCAGGCCGAGTCGCGCGCACAGCGCGCCCACCGCAGCGACTTCGCTCGGTGAAGTGCGTTCCGGATCCAGATGAGGCACGTCCGGCGTGATCGCCACCGCTTGATAACCGAGATCGGCCAACCAGGGCAGCGCCCATTCCAAGCGATGGTGCGCGAAGCCGTTCGAGTTGTAGCCGAGCAGGACCATCACGCTCAGCGGCGCGGGGTCTTGGTGAGCGCCTTCTCGTATTTGCGCACCAGCGGGTCCACGTCTAGGCACGCGGCTGCGTTCTTCGCGTAGTCCTCGCGAAGCGCTTGGAGATCCGCGATCGCCGCCGTCAGCAGACGCGCCGCTTCTTCCTTGCGATTGCGGAACAAGAAGGGATCGCCCTTCACGTTGAAGTGCTCGTCGTAGGCGAGTTCGATCAGCGCCGCGCCCGCTTCGCCCGCGGTCACGCCGCGATCCCAGCGCTCGTCGCGCACCCACGCCATCACGTTGTCGCTGACGACGACCGGAGCAGCGGCCATCGACGGCGGCGTCCATTCCTTGCGCGGCTTCGGCTCCTCGGCGATCCCGAGTGCGACCTGCATGAAGCCCGGGCCGTGCTGAACGTAGCCCCACACCGCCGCGCCGGTGGCCAGCGCGAGCACCAGAAGCAGGGCGGCCATCTTCATGCGGGAGTGCCAGGATACTCGCCGAGGCGCGCGCCCGAGTCGAGGTGCGTCCCGCGCAGGAATTCGAGTGCGGAGAGTCGAGCGCGCCCCTCGCGCTGGAGACTCTCAATGCGATACGTGCCGTTTTCGCAAGCGATCAAGAGTTCCTCCGCTGCGTAGATCACGCTTCCCGGTGCAGCTTGCGTGGTACGTGTGACGGCGCTCCCGCGATGGATGCGCAGCACTTCGCCTTCGGGCAGAGTCGTGTGCGCACAGGGCCAGCCTGCATAAGCGCGCACGTGCCGCGCGATCTCCTCTGCTGAGGCGGACCAATCGATCCGACCATGCTCCTTGCGCACCTTACGGCAATGGGTGACGAGCGCCGGGTCTTGTTCGCGTCCGCTGGGGAGCGTGGCCGCGGAGCCGTCGAGGCTCGCGAGAAACTCTCCCAACAAGTCCGCGCCGAGCGCGGCGAGGCGCGCGAAGAGCTGCGGCGCCTCCTCTTCCGTGCCGATGGCCGTCGCGCGCTCGTCGAGCACGGCGCCGGCATCTAAAGCTTCCACCACGCGCTGAATGCACACGCCGGTCTGCGCGTCACCGGCGAGAATCGCCGCCTGCACCGGACTCGCGCCGCGCCAACGCGGGAGCAAGGAAGCGTGCAGGTTCACGCAGCCGAGCCGCGGCGCATCGAGAAAGCGGCGCGTAAGGATCTGGCCATAGGAGACGACCAC
>JAQBVK010000140.1 GCA_027623585.1 Planctomycetota bacterium | reverse complement strand
CGACTGTTCATCGTTCAGCAGGACGGACGGATCGTGGTGTTGGTCGATGGAGTGAGGTTGCCTGCTCCGTTCCTGGACATCCGCGCGCGCCTGATGCCGCTGTTCAGCGGAGGGTTGCTCGCCCTCGCATTCCACCCCGACTACGCGAACAACGGTCTGTTCTTCGTTCACTACACCGATCTTGCAGGCGACGTCGTGGTTTCGAGATTTCGGCGTCTGGCTGCGGACCCGAATCAGGCGGACGCCAACAGCGAAGCCGTTCTGTTGAGCTTGCCCCAGCCGACCTCCATCCACAATGGCGGCGGCATGGCCTTCGGGGACGACGGGTTCCTGTACGTGGGGCTCGGCGACGGCGGCCTGCAGGGGGATCCGCTCGGATTGGCGCGCGATCTTGGCCAACTTTACGGGAAAATTCTGAGACTCGATGTGGATCACCCGTCCGGCGGACTCGAGTACAGCGCTCCAGCGAGCAATCCTTTCATCGGTGTGCCGGGTGCGCGTCCTGAAATCTGGGCGCGCGGTCTGCGCAATCCATGGCGGATCGCCTTCGACCGCGAGACTGCGGACCTCTGGATCGCCGACGTCGGTTGGCGCGATTTCGAAGAAGTGAACTTTCAACCCGCGGCGAGCCCGGGCGGTGAAGACTACGGATGGAACGTGATGGAAGGCTCGGCGTGCAGGACGCCGCCGGTCGGCTGCAACATGACCGGACTGACTCTGCCGATTTACGATTACGCGCACGTCTACTGGGGGCTGGTGCTGCGTTGCGCCGTGATTGGCGGCACGGTGTATCGAGGACGCGACATGGTCACGCTCCAGGGTCGCTACTTCTTCTCGGACAATTGCAGTGATGAGATGATTTCACTCGCGCAACAAGGCGGGAGTCTGAGCTCGGAGCGAGTCCATTTCAGGATTCCAGCGACTGGCGGTGTGCCCTGTGGCGTCGTGAGCTTCGGGGAGGACCATGCCGGCGAGGTCTATTTCATTTGCGCGCCCTCCGGAACCGCCTTCCGGTTGATTCCAGGAGGCTTGCGTCTCATGGCGCCTGAGCTCGTCGCCGGCATGACGGAGAGCCTCGAGTTGGCCGGTGGCCAGCCGTTGACGGACGTGGCGTTGGCGGGTTCCTTGCAAGGCCTCGGCAACCACGCGATCGTGGGATGGCAGGTCTCGCTCTCGCTTGCCTCACCGAGGCTGATCGGTCTGGGGCGAAGCGATGCGGTCGGCAGCGCGAGTTTCTCGTTCCAGGTCCCCTGGGTGCTCTCTGGCCGGGGCTTCTGGATCCAGGCCGCTCAACCGAATCTGGTCTCGAACGTGGTCTTTCGCGAGGTCCAATGAGCCATCCGACGGGGGGGGGCGCCTCCGGCTTCACAGCCCCGCTGGAGCTCCGCACGCTCTAAATCACCGCAGGCACCTGCGAATTGCGTGATATCCTAAGAGGGCTGAACCCTCTGGCCCCTTCCGTTGAGTTCAGTTCGATGATTCCCTCCCGCCGTTTTTCGGTGCTCGGTGCCGTTCTGCTCGCCGTCAGCCCGGTGCTGGCACAAAATCCCGACCAAGAGCTCTTCCCGGAGGAAGTGGTCTCTGGCCTCTTCTTCCCGCTCGCCGTGGGTCACGGCCCAGGCGACCCGGAGCGGCTCTTCATCGCACTCCAGGACGGTCGCATCCGAGTCCTCGTGAACGACGTGCTCACCGGCACGCCGTACCTCGACATTCGTGCGCGCGTTTCCGCCTTCGGCAGCACCGGCCTGCTCGGCTTCGCGTTCCACCCGGACTTCGGCAACAACGGTTACTTCTACGTGACCTACAGCGACCTCGCCGGGGACACCGTGATCGCGCGCTATGAGCGCTCCGCCAACCCGAATCTGGCGGACCCGAACAGTGAACTGATTCTTTTGCACATCACCCAACCCGCTCAGATTCACAACGGCGGCGGCATGGCTTTCGGTCCGGACGGTTACCTGTACATCGCGCTGGGCGACGGCGGGGTTCAAGGTGATCCGCTCGGCAACGCGCAGAATCCCAACGTAATCCTCGGCAAGATCCTCCGCATTGACGTGGACAATCCGAGCGGTGGCTTGAACTACGGCATTCCGCCGACCAACCCCTTCGTGGGAGTACCCGGCGTGCGCGAGGAGATCTGGGCGAAGGGGATGCGCAATCCTTTCCGCATGTCGATCGACCAAGCCACCGGCGATCTGTGGCTCGGTGACGTCAACGCGCGCGGTTTCGAGGAGATCGACTTCCAATCGGGGACCAGCGTTGGCGGCGAAAACTATGGTTGGAACATCGTCGAGGGCACCGAGTGCTACAACGCGCCTCCGGGATGCGCGACCAACGGCATCACGATGCCGTTCTTCGAGTACGCGCACTCCTTCATCGGCCTGACCGTGCGCTGTGCGGTCATCGGCGGCCTGGTCTACCGCGGTCGCGAGATGGCGACTTTGCAGGGCCGCTACTTCTTTGGTGACCAATGCAGCAACGAGGTGATCTCTCTGGGTCAGAGCGGCGGCGGTTTGGCCGGCGTGAAGGTCTTCATGAAACTCCCCTCGATCGGCGGCACCGCGTGCAGCAACGTGAGTTGGGGCGAGGATCATGCCGGCGAGATCTATGCCGTCTGTCACCAGACCGGATCGGTCTACCGAATGATTCCAGCCGGACTGCGATTGCAGTTGCCTGACCTGCAGGCAGGCTTTGCCGCGCAGGTGAAGGTTTCCGGTTGCGCGCCGAACGGACAGGTCTACGTCGCCTTCTCATGCAGCGGTCTCGGTAAGGTCCACATCGCCGCCCTGGGCGTGAACTTGGATCTGGCCAGCCTCAAGTTGGCAGCCGCTGCTCTCGCGAACGGAAACGGCGTGATGAGCGTGAACGCGACGGTGCCGGGGGCATTCCTCGGCCGCACGATCTGGGTGCAAGCGGTGGAGTCCGGCGCCAAGTCGAACGTCATTGCGGAAGTGATCGACTAGCAGGCTGCGCGCCAACCGCGCGAGCACGCGCCGGATTAACATCGGCGGCCATGTTGCTTCACCTCATCAGCCATGAGGCCGGACCGCTGCTCGGCGCGATTGTTCTGGGCATTCTGATGGGCTGGGCGGCTCGTGCCGGAGTGCGAGTCTTCCGCGCGCGCCGATCCGGGTCTTGAGCTCAACCGACTCGACCCGACTGACGCTCTGTAGCGGCGGCATCCGCACGCCGGAGCGACTCGCCGCTTTTCAGTCGGCGCTCGAAGCGCTTTTCGCAGGCTGTCGGCGCGTGCTGTTCGTGCCGTGGGCGCTGCGCGATGGCGATGCCTATCTGCGCGCGGTCGTCGAGCGCGGTTTCGCCGCAGGAATCGTCCTGGAGGGCATCCATCGCACGGCGGATCCTCGGCGCGCCGTGGAGGAAGCCGACGGCATTTACGTCGGCGGCGGCAACAGCTTCCGCCTGCTCGCAGCGATGCAGCGACATGGGCTCCTCGATCCGATCCGTCGGCGCGTGCGCGGAGGAATGCCGTACTTGGGTGTCAGCGCAGGCACCAATCTCGCCTGTCCAAGCATTCGGACCACCAATGACATGCCGATCGTGGAGCCGCCGCAGGGGCTCGGAGCACTTGGCTTGATCGCCTTCCAAATCAATCCCCATTACTACTCCGGCCCGGTGCAGATCGAGGATGACCCTGGCCGATGGACGGCGCACTGCGGTGAGACCCGCGACGAGCGCATCAGCGAGTTCCTGGAGGAAAATGCCGGCCCGGTGCTCGGACTGCGTGAAGGCGCGATCTTGACTCTCGAGGAAGGAAGGTTTAAACTAGCGTTTGAAAAGGCTCGGCTGATCGGGCCCGGATCGGAAGTGCAGGAATTCGTCGCCCCCTGCGACCTCGAGTTGCCTTTTGCGGAATGATTTCTCGGTCGACCGGATTGAATCCATGACGCATCGCATTCTTGTCGTTGACGATGAAGAAGACGTCCGGCGCCTCGCGTCTCTTATTTTGCGTGAGGCTGGATTTACCGTTTTCGAAGCAGCCAACGGCGTCCAGGCGCTGGAGCAGCTCGCCAAACAACAAGTAGAGTTGGTGGTGCTGGATCTGGTGATGCCGGAGAAGGAAGGGGCCGAGACGGTCCAAGCGCTGCGCAAATTGCGCTCCGAGCTACCGGTGCTTGCGATTTCGGGAGTGGTCGGCGCGGACTTCTATTTGCACGCCGCAAAGATGCTCGGCGCCTCCGCAACGCTGCGCAAACCGTTTACGCGCGAGCAACTGATCGGTGCGATCGAGCCTCTGCTCGGCATCAAGAACGGCTGATCCGCGCTCAGAGCCGGCGCGCCTCGGACCACAGCGCGTGGAAGCGCGCGATTCCTTGCTCGTGTTGCGGCGAGAGCACGCCGCCGCGCCAAAGCCGTGAGCGGATGCCGCGCTGCACCGACTCGACGACGGTTTGGTCTTCACCTTCGACCTGATCGAGCCCGGCGCCCGCCCCTTGCTCGAGAAGGCGCGGATCGCGCAAGAAACGGTGATAGCGAACGACGCTCTCCAGTGGACCGCGTGGCTCAATGACATTCAGCGAGAGTCCCCACGGATACACGTTGAGCATCAAGTTCGGGAACAACCAGAGATACCAAGCCGCGACGCGACGGCCGTGGTCCGGATGTCCGGCCGGCGGTTCGATCGCGGCTTCGCCGTCCCGCGCCTCCGCGACTTGCAGCACGCCGTGCGCGACCGCCTGGGTCGTGTAGCGGGACAGGTCGAGCGCGCGCGACAGCTCAGGGTGGACGAAGGGCACGTGAAAGCCCTCGAGATAATTCTCGACGTAGAGCGCCCAGTTCGCGCGGAGAGGGAAGCTCCGTTCGCCCGCGGGATCGTGTCGAAAAGCGCTCCATCCGAGCGCGTCGAAGCGTTCACTCGCAGCGGCGCCCCAATCGGCGGCCCCCTGTGCGGGGGCGAGCGCGATCATCTGCAGCGGCCCGAGCGCTTCGATCGCGACCCTCGGCAGGTCGTCCTCGGCGCGGGGGAAATCCAGAGTGTTCTCGAAGCCGGGGGCGCCGCGAAAGCGGCCGTCAAGTCCGAAGCGGCGTCCGTGATAGGGACAGCGCAGTTCGCGGGCTTGAACGGAGTCCGGACAGACCATCGCGCCGCGATGGGTGCACGCGTTGGAGAGCGCGTGCAGGGCGCCTTCGGCGTCGCGCGTCAGCAAGAGCGGTTCATCCAGGAAGCCGGGCAACAGAACGCACGGCTGCGCGCTACCGGGCTGGCTCGGAATTTGGCCCGGCTCCAATGGCTGCCATGCGCGCGCAAAGACGCGTTCACGGTCGGACTCCCACTCCTCACGGCCGGAGTAAGCGGTGGCAGGAAGCGTCGCGTGCAGGCCGGCGCGGGGCGTGCGCGTCATGGGTGAGCGGAGTCTAAGGGACGCGCTTCGCGACTAGAATCCATGGCGTGACGCCCAAGCACAAGTTCCTCGCCCTGACCGGCGTGCTCCTTCTTGCCGGGGCGGCGGCGGTGGCTGGTCCCTTCCGCCACGAATTTCGCCGCGAGTGGTTTCTCCTCACTGAGTTCGACGAAGTGCGGTCCGGCGTTTTCCTGCGCGAAGCGCTGAGCGAAGTCGAGCGCGTTCAGGTTCTCGCGGCGCTCGACGCCGGCCGCGCGCGTGCCGACTCCTGGATCGGCGGACTGCGCCACGAAGCCAAGGTCATCGTCGTGGACGAGATCGGCCTCCACGCCAGCCTTGGACTCTCGAACCACTTCGTGCAGAACAGCGCGGAGGACGGCGGAAAGTTCATCTACGTCGGACCGCGCGGCGTCGAACCGGACTTGATCGCACATGGCCATCTTCATGCTGAATTGAAAGCACGACTCGGACTCGCGGCTTGGCACGCGCTGCCGGCGTGGTTCGACGAAGGGATCTGCACGCAGGTGGATCTGCGACCTTTCTTGCATCCCGCAGCGGTGGACGGCGGCTTCACCGACGCGCTCGATGCCTACGCGTCGCACACGGCGTTCCAAGGCGCCGGCGGTGAGGATGCGCTGATCGTCGCCAAGCGCGTGGTACAGCACTGGCTCGCGCGCGCCGGCGGCCCGACGGCCGTGGCGACGCTGCTCGAAGCGGTCTCGCAGGGCGAGGAGTTCGCGACGGCTTATGCGCGCCTGCAGGAGCACGGGATCGACTCCGAGCGCGAGAGCGCCGAACGCGTGCGCGCCGTGTACGAAGAACGCCGCGCCAGCCAGGGTTTCCCGGGGCTACTGTTCGGATGGAGCTGGGCGGACGGCCGCGCCGGCGGATGCGTGGCGGTCGGCGTGCGAGAAAGGGGGGGGGATGACGCCCTGCTGCCGGAGGATCGCATGTTGTGGGGAAGCGTTGGCAAGACCTTCGTCACTGCGGTGGTGCTGCAACTCGTCGCGGAAGGCGCGCTCGCGCTCGACGATCCCTTGGCAAAATACCTCGGTGATCTCGATGGATATGCGCGGCTGCCCAATGCTGCGGAAGTCAGTTTGCGGCAACTTTTCTTGCACCGCAGCGGCA
>JAQBVK010000139.1 GCA_027623585.1 Planctomycetota bacterium | reverse complement strand
CGCCGGTGCCTTGGCCGAAGCCATCCAGGTCGATGACTCGGATGCCGCCCGTGGTGCCGCCGCCGTTACTGGCCACGAGAATCGCACCCGGAACCACCGGAACGTTCACCAGTCCCGGGCAATCCGAGCCGACCGTGAAGGTGATCGAGGTGTCGTCCAGAGTGGTGGTGTTCTGATTCAGGTGCATGTCCACCGCGGCGTTGTGGAAGTAGGTCACCGTGGCGACCGCCTGCGCGCCGAGCGGATCTGCGCCCGGGAACGCCACCACCGGCTTCACGATGAATTCGGTGAAGTTGTAGGCGCCGACGGGCTCGACCGTGTACGGCAACTGAATGGTGCTGCCGGGGGGCGGACTGCCGACCGAAACCGGCGGCAAGAACTCGACCGTGAACTCGTTCGAAGGCGGCGGCGGAATGGCGGCCGGCAAGGGTCCGATCGAGTAAGGCTGACAGGCCTCGCTGTAGGAGAAGTAGATCCAGGTGTCGCACGGAAGGTCTGCCTCGAGATCCTTCGGGCAGGTGATCGGAATGCCACCCGGGCCGTCGAGCAGGGGAGCCGGCAGGAAAGTGTCGCCACCGACCTCGGTGGTGGCGATGCCGCCCTCTTCCAGGACGCGACCGGTGGTCGCGCGCACGCCCGCAGCCACCGAGGCCTCGCTGGTGCAGGTCGATTCGGTGCCGCGGATCAGAATCCGGATCACTTTGCCTTGCGGAAAGGATTCGTAGGTCGACAGGTTGCTGTCACTGTCCACGACGAACACGAAGGTCACCGGCGACAGCATCGCATTCGATCCGACGAAGGAGCCATCGATGATGCCGCTGGAGGGATCGTCGGTGCCCGGGAAGCCCACTCCCGGATTGATCGTGGTGCCGGCGCGTTCGACGTCGAACGCGGCCATGCGGCCGTCGTCGCCGATGCCCACCCACCGCTCGAGTTTCGGACCCGCTCCGGCGTAGGTGTATCCGTTGATGAAGCCGCGACCTTCGACGGTGCTGCTTTCACCGGTCACCGGGTCATAGGCCACGACCGAGATCGTGCCGGTGAGACCATTGTTCGAGAACCCGGCCGGAGTCGGGTCGAGGACCGACGTCATGTCGATCGAGCGCGTGAACTTGATGGAGGCGTAATGATTGCCGGTACGGCCTGCCGGGTTGATCGACGCGGTCGGCCACGAAGCCGGCGGCAGGATCGGGTTGTTCACGCTCGGTGGATTGTTGATCAAATCCTCCATGCTGCGGATCTCGATCAGCTGAGCGCTCGGCGCGCCGGTCTGCGGATCCGCGACCGCGATCGCGTAAGGAAGCAGGCGGCCGAAGCCGTTCGAGACTTCCAACATCTTCATCAGGGAGTCGGTCGCAAATGCGTCCGGATCCCCCTTCTGATCGGTGTTGAAGCAAGCGAAGGAGCCGGCCAGCGTCAGTGTGGCCAAGGTCAGGATCAAGCGGCGATTCATTCGGCGGTACTCCTGGGGAAATTCCCGAGTATCGGGAACTATGCAAACACCGTGCCACCCTCCATTTCGACCGGTACGCCACATGGGTCAGGGCGGTTCCGAGCCGGAGTGTGCGGAGTCGCACACTGAGGGTGGGGGGCAGATTAGCAGCGCGGGAAGGGCCTGGGCAGGGTTGTCAGCATGGAATTCGGCCCGCTGACGCGGCATCATCGTGGGGTGAGCGACTCGGCCTTCGAGCCGGGCCTGGCAGCCCCAGCGGAGCATGACTTCGAACGGGGCCTCCAGCCCCGGAGTTTCGATGATTTCCTCGGACAACCCGAGGTGATCCGGCCTCTGCGGCTCATGGTCGACGCCTCCCGGGCCCGGGGGGAAGTGCTCGAGCACCTGCTGTTCGCCGGAGGCCCCGGCCTCGGGAAGACTTCGCTGGCCTTCGTGCTCGCGGCCGAAACCGGCGCCCCGCTGCGGGTCACCAGCGGGCCGGCATTGGACCGAGCGCGGGATCTGGTCGGCATCCTCTCCCAACTCGAACGCGGCTCGATCCTGTTCATCGACGAGATCCACCGCATGCCGCGCGAGGTCGAAGAGTACCTGTACGGGGCGATGGATCGCTTCACGATCGAATGGACGCTCGACGCCGGCGTACACGCGCGCTTGCTGAAGCTCGATCTGCAACCCTTCACACTGGTCGGCGCGACCACGCGCGAAGCCCTGCTGTCACCGCCCTTCCGTTCCCGCTTCGGACATGCCTTGCGCTTCGAAGCGTATGCGCCGGAAGATCTGGAGCGCATCGTGGAGCGCTCGGCCGCGCTGCTCGGCGTGCGCATCGACGAAGACGCGCGCACGCAACTCGCCGCGCATGCGCGCGGGACGCCACGGATCGTGAATCGTCTGCTGCGCCGAGCGCGCGACGTCGCGCAGACTGAAGGCGACGGCACGGTCCGCGCCGAAGTCATCGCGCGCACCTTCGCGCTGCTCTCGATCGACGGCAACGGCCTGGAACGCGCGGACCGGCGGGTACTGGAAGCGCTCGGGCGCGCCGGCGGCGGTCCGCTGGGCTTGAAGAATTTGGCGGTGGCGGTGGAAGAAGAGGAGGACACTCTCGCTGAGGTCGTCGAGCCGTGGCTGATCCGCCGCGGCTTCATGCTGCGAACCCCACAGGGCCGGGTGCTGACGCCGGCGGGCTGGTCCGTCTGCGGATTCGATCCGCCTGACGCCGAAGCACCGCTGTTTGCGGCACGAGGCTGATGCGCGCCCCCGTGCGTCCCGAAAGTTGGCTCTTGGCCCTCGTCGTCGCCTGCGCGTTGTTGATGATGGCAGCCTGGGCGGCGAGCCCCGCGCGGGATCCCTGGAAGCCGGCGATGAACGCCGATACCAGTTCCACGCTGCCACTCGAGCAAGCGGCCACTCTGGCGGCATTGCACGGCGCGCCGGTTCCGACGCTGGAACCCGTGGTGCCGGTGCGCTTGATGGCCTTCGAAGGCGAATCGGCGTTGCGCGTTACGGTGCGCGGCGCTTGGGAAATCCTCGATGAAAACGGCCTACGACGCGCCGATGGCCATGAACTCGATGGCTTTCTGCGCGCGGACCCCACCGGGGTCCAAGTCGGCGCCTACTTGTGTGGATTGGATCGCCTGATCCTGGCTCCCGCCGGCGACGGCGCGCTGCGCATCGAGAACGAGAGTTACACCGGAGCCTTGGAGGTCGGCCTGCTGCGCGAAGGCGCGCGCGCGATCGGACTCTCGCTGGTGCTGCATTTGCCGCTCGAGGACTACGTGCTCGGCGTCGTGTGCGGCGAAATGCCGACCAGCGCGGCGGGCATCGGGGAGGCGCTGCGTGCGCAGGCCGTGGCCGCGCGCCCCTACGCGCTGTGGCAGTGGAATCGGCGCAAGGGCGCCTTGCGCGACACCGCCAGCGACCAGGTGTTCCGCGGCCTCGATTGGCACACCGCCGCCGCGCGGGAAGCGGTGGAAGAGACGCGTGGCTTGGTGCTGACCTGGCAGAACGAGTTGCTTTCAGCCTTCTTTCATGCGGAGTGCGGTGGCAGCACTGCCGACGCCGCGGCGCTCGGCTTCGTGCGCAAACCAGTCGGCGCGTTGAGCGGCGCGCCCGACCCAGGTTGCGAGGACGCGCGCCGTTGGACGGCTGTCGTCTCCGCCGAACGGCTCGACGGCGCGGCGCGCGCGCTGAATTTGGGCAATTGGATGCGCGGCATCCATGCGATCGAACGGGACGACGCGGGGCGCATGCTGCGCACGCGCCTACTCGGCGATCAAGAACACTTCGACGGGCCGAGTGAAGAGGCACGAGTGCGCTTGGGCGTGCCGTCGACCGCATGGACGGCTGCGGTGGTGCGCTCGGATGGCGCGCTGGAACTGGCAGGCCGCGGGCGCGGACACGGCATCGGCTTGTGCCAGAACGGCGCGCGGCGCCGCTCGAAACTGGGAGAGAATTGGCGGCAGATCTTGGCGCACTATTTCCCCGGCGCCGGATTACAAACGCTCACCACCAAATTGCTCGACGCGTGAGCCTGCGCTTCGAACGACTGCGCGGCGGCGCAGCAGGACCGCGCCTCGGACGCTTGCACACCGCGCGTGGAGTGGTCGAGACGCCGGCCTTCATGCCGGTCGCGACGCGCGGCATGATGCGCGGTCCATGGCCGGATCGCATGCGCTCGATGGGCGCTCAGATGCTGCTCGCGAACGCCTTTCATCTGTTCGCGCGCCCGGGCGCGGAAACTGTGGAAGCGCTCGGCGGGCTGCACCGCTACATGGCCTGGGACGGACCAGTGTTGACCGATTCCGGCGGATTCCAGGGTTTCTCGATCGGCGGCGCGCGTCTCGAAGAGGACGCGATCGTGATCCCCCATCCGGTCGGCGGGCACTCGGTGCGCTGGACACCGGCCTTGGCCTTCGAGACGCAGGCCGCGCTGCGCCCCGACATCGCCATGGTGCTCGACGAGTGTCCGCCGGATCCGCGCGATCGGGTCGCGGTGGCGGCCGCGGTGGCGCGCACTCTGCGCTGGGCGCGCGAGCAACGCGACCTGCACGAGGCGCGCGGCGGTCTCGCCCAGAGCGGCCAAGCCTTGTTCGCGATCGTGCAAGGCGGCGTGCACGAAGATCTGCGCGCCGCCTGCGCGGAAGCCTTGATCAGCATGCAATTCGACGGCTATGCGATCGGCGGCGTCAGCGTGGGCGAAGAACACGGCGCCATGATGCTCGGCGTGGAGTATTCCGCCGGTCAATTGCCTCCCGATCAGGTGCGCTACCTGATGGGCGTCGGCACGCCGCGCGAGTTGGTGGAGGCGGTCGCGCGAGGCATCGATCTATTCGACTGCGTCCACCCCGCGCGCGCGGGACGCTTCGGCGCGGCGATGACCGCCGGGGGAATGTTGAACCTCAAGAACGCCGCGTTCAAGGCCGATCCGCGGCCGATCGAACCCGGCTGCGGTTGCGACGCCTGCGCCACCGGCGTGCCACGCGGAGCGCTCCGCGCCGGGCTGAAGGACGATGAGTTGCTGCCGATGTCCCTGCTCGCGCACCACAACCTGCACTTCATCCAATCTTTGATGAAGGAAATGCGCGATGCGATCGCGGCGGACGCCTTCGAAGGCTTCCGCTCGCGCATCGCGTCAGTGTGGACTCCGCGTCCGCCGCGCGCTTAGCCGGCGACTAAGGCCGGGCCGGCAGCAGGCGCACTTCGCTCACCGCCAACAGACGGCCGCCGGGCAGCTCGGGATCATCGCGCCAGATGCCGCGCACCACGACCTCACGGCCCGCGAAGTCCGCGAAGTGCCAGCGGTCGTCGAAATCGTGGACCACCGCAGACTGGCCATTGCGCGCGATCGCGTAGGGCAGGTTTTGGTGCACGCCGGGCCTCGCTTCGACCCATCCGGTCAGCAAGCCCCCGCCTTCTCCGTCACTGCCCCACGAACGCGCCAGGACGTCGAGGCGCGTGCTCCAAATTTGGGCGGCTACGCCGTCACCGGAGTCTCGCGCGCTGCGCTCGCCGGCCGCAAGCCATGCGCCGTAGGAGCGGCGGAGCGCATCGAGAGATGCGAGGCCATGGCGCGAAGACTCGAGATCCGTCGGCGTCGATCCGTGCCAGAGCACGGTCGCAAAGGTGGTTTCCAACTCTTCCGCGCGCGCGCCGTTCCAACCCTCGAAGCCAACAGCGAGAGCCGCGCGCATCGCAGCCAAGTCTTGATGCGCAAGACTCAACCAGCGCGTCGGATCTTTCGCCACTTGCGCGGGCGGAAAGGCGCGCGGACGCGCGGCGGCAGCTTCGGCGGCAGCAGGCTGAGCGGTGGGTGCGCCGGCTTCATTCCCCCCCGCTGCGGGATCGCCGGACTCCGGCTCGACCGCCGGAACCGGCTGCGGCGCGGGCGGCTCCTCGCGCACGGGCGCACGCGCAGTAACGGCGCGCTTCCATTCCTCATTCCACCCCGCCGGTTCGGCGTCGAGCAACTGGAGGCGCTCGAGCGGAATCCAGGCGCCAATGCGCTCGGGCGCCCGCACGCAGAACCAATCCTTGTCGTGGCCGACGCGAATCACGGCATCGCCGGCGACGAAACGGCCGAGTGGCGTGGACGGCGGCTCGGTGCTCGGCAACGGACGCGCGTTCACGTTCGCGCGCGTGAGTTTGCCATCGCTGCCCGTCCATTGAACGTAATCTCCGTGTACCCACACGTCGAGACCGCCCGGCACTTGCACGCGCGCCCACGGCTCGCGCACTTCAACGACGCGCACGGGAGCTCCGGCCGGGAGTTCGGCGACCGCCGGACTCTTCAGATCGAAGAAAGCGCGGGCCGTCGCGCCGTCGGCGGTGACATGGGCGCATCGCGTTTCTGCCTCTTGCGGAGTGAGAGGGAGCGCAAGCGTCGCACAGGCCATCAAGGTGAGGGAAAGCAGCATGGGATCCGGCCCAGTCTCGCGCGCGCGAAGCAGCGACGCAACGTCTTCCCCTAGGGCAACGCTGAACAAGTCATTCCGCCCCAGACGCGGCCCTCACGGCCGAGTTCGGCGGCGCCAGGACTCGCGCCTATTGACCA
>JAQBVK010000138.1 GCA_027623585.1 Planctomycetota bacterium | reverse complement strand
CAGCTCCGTGCCCGGACGTCTGCGCATGGCACGCAGCTCAAGTTCCGCGCCGCGGCGTTCGAGTTCGAAGGCAAACGGCGGACGTTCGTGCGCGGCGGTGCGCGTCCACACGCGCGCGAGCGCGGCGCCGTATTCGGGCCAGGCGCGCCACGGCGCCGCGCCCGCTCCCACCGCTTCAGTCGTGAGCGCAGTCACGCGCCCGAGTCCGTGGTGCCAACTTGCCAGCAAGGGCGCGCCTTCGCCCGCGATCTCCATGAGGACTTCCGCGCCCGGCCGCGCGCGCGTCTCGGCGAAGCCGCCGATCGGAGGTGCAGCGTGCGGATCGGTCTCGCCCCACCAGCCCGCACCGCCGCGCGCGCGCACTGGAAACTGGCCAGGCTTGTAGCCGGGCAAGCGAGAGCTGGTCGGCTGCTTCAGCAAGATCTCCGGAAGGTTGAAACGATCCGGCACGTTGTAAAAACGGCCGCGTCCCCAATTCGCGAGGTTCAGCAAGAACTCGCTGTGCGCTTCCGGTCCGATCAGCACGGTGGACACGTTCATGCCGTCGTCGGCCATGCGCCGCAGCAAGGGTTCGAAGGCGCCCGTCTCCACCCCGCCGTCGGTCAGCACCAAAACGTGCTTGTAGCGCGTGTTCACGTTCTGCATTCCGTAATAGGCTTCCTCGATGGCCGGCAAGATCACGGTGCCGCCGCCCGAGTCCATGCGATTGATCGCGCGCTGCAAATCGATCGAGTTCGACGCCGGCTGGATCGGCGCCGCCCAACGCTTGGCGCCGTAGAACTCGACGATGCCGACCTTGTCGTGTGGTAGCAGGCGCATCATCGCGAGCCGGGCCACCTCCTTCGCGAGTTGGATGCGTTCACCGCCCATCGAACCAGAAGTGTCGATGATGATCACCAGCGTGGTGCTCGGATCGCGCTTCTCTTCCTTCTGCAAGCTCTCGACCGGCAGCAACGCGGCTGCTGTCGCCTCGTGCCAGCCGCCCGGGCCGTAGGCGCCGCGTCCACCGCCGAAGAACAAACCCGTCCCTTGCTCGGTGACCGCCGCGACGAGCTCAGCCTGCCGCTCCTCGCTGAATTCGTCCGCTGGGAGATCGTCGAGCACCACGAGGTCGTAATCACGGAACGGCTGCGGGCGCGGCGTCTCCGCCGAAGCAGCCTCTTCCAGCGCAAATCCCGGGCCGACCAATTCCGCCAAGGCCTTCCCCCCCCCTTGAGTGCGGCTGCCGAGGTAGAGCACGCGCAAGGGGTCTTGCACCGCGAAGTTTTGCCGCAAAGTGTGGCCGGTCACGCGCGCTTCGAGCGCTACGAATCCAGCCGCAACCGGCTCCCAGGCGAAACGCGCGCGCCCTTCGCCCTGCTCGATGCGCACGCTCGCGCGCTGCACTCTGCCCTCCGGATCGCCGAACTCGAGCTCCGCATCGCCGTCCATGCCGGTCAAGGTCACGAGGAACTCGCCGGACTGCCCGCAACGCAAATCCTGCATTGCGCTCATCGAAGCGACGCGCAACGGCAGCGGTGCTGAGCGTAAGGCGATCGCGTGGAGCGGGATGCCGCGTTCGGCGAGCGTTGCGACCGCGTCACCCCAGAGGCGATCCGTGGCGGCGCCATCGCTGAGCAGCGTGACCGATCCGAGCGCGGACGCGGGGATCGCCAACACCGCGGCGTCGAGCGCTGCCGAAAGCGAACTCGCGCCGCGGACGAATTCGACGCGTTCGAAACCTTCGAGCGGAGTCGAGGCTTCACCGATCTGGATCAACACGGCGCGCGCGTTCGAAGGCAGCGCCTGCAAGGCGTCGTCGAGAGTGGTGGCCAAGGCGAAGTGAGCGGCCGGATCCGCGCTCGCGCTGAAGTCCGCGACGAACACCGCGTGCTCGGGTGCGTGCGCCGTCCACGACACCGGACGCGCGAGGCCGAGCACGATCAGAGCGCACAGCGCGGCACGCAGCGCCAGGTGTCCGCGCACCGGCTCGGCGCTGCGCGCGAGTGCGAGGAGCGGCAGGCCCACCAGTAACCACAGCCAGCCGGGCGCGAGGAAGGCAATGCTCACGGAATGCGCCCCCGTCGAAACAGAATCCACTCGGAGACCAGCAAACCGAGCGCCAGCAGTGCGATCCACGGCATGGGATCCGTGACGCTCGAGCGCGCGCTGGCATCGTCCCGGTACGAGGCAGAACTCGCCGCCGCGAGCAGCGCGGGATCGAGCAGCGCTGCGGTCACGAGCCGGCCGTGCGCGTCGGTCCACTCGCCGGCGCGCGGCAAGCGAAATGCTGCGCCGGCGCCGTCGAGGAACGAGCTGTCGGCGGCGCGCAGCGGAGCGTCCTCCGCCGGAATCCAGGCGCCAGCGGCCAGATCCGAGCGGAGTTCCGGCGCGGCGGCGAGCCAGCGCACGGCGGCCGCGAGAAACAGCGGGAAGGCGCGCGTCTGCGCGAAGTCGAAATCGGCGCTGAACAGAGAGTCCCACACTTCGAGGCTGCGTCCCGCGCCGTCTTCGACGAAGCGGAGTTCGATGGGACGATCCGCCACCATGGCGAGCGTAACCGCGTCCACTTCGCGCAGGCCAAGCCGTTCGAAGAGAGCGAGCACTTCGTCCTCCGCGCCCGAGGAACTGGGACCGCGCACGGTGAAGGCGGCTTGTTCCTCGCTCGGCTCGACGAACTCCAAGGCCGGGAGTCCAAGGCCGAACTCCTCGCCGGAGGCGCGCAGCACGACTTCCGCGCTCTCTTCGACGAGGGCGACGCCGGAGTCCGCCGCGAGCGCAGCGCGCGCGCTGCTGGGCACGCGCGGCGAAAGAGCGACGCGTAAGGGAGCGCGCGCCGGCAACACGCGTGAAACCGAGGCATCGGAACTCACCGCCGCGTCTCCGAGGCGCGCACTCCACGTTTCGCCGCGAGCTGCAACGTCGCGCACGCGATACTCCACACCGACGGCGCTGGCAGCTTGCTCCGCAAGCAGCGGAGTTCCGTCCAGTTCCATGCTCAGGGCGGAGCGAGCCCCTTCGACGCGAAGGTAGAGATCCACTGCGTCCCAACGACCCGACGCGGACTCACTGATCCCGAACGCCGTGATGCTGGCCGCGAGATCGAGTGTCTCCGGTGGCGATGAGACGCGCTGCACCAGAAAATCCGCGGGCAAGGCTTGCTTCCATTCCGGGTCGAGCGCGCCGTCGCCGTGCAACTCCGCGACCAGCCGTTTCTCCGGCGCGACCACCGCAGCCGCAGCGCGCACCGCGTCAGCAAGCGTGGAGGGCGCGGCTTCGGGCGTGACGGCCTCCAAGCGGCGGCGCAACAGCGCGAGTTCTTCGCCGGGCGCCAGCAGCGTCAGCGGCCGCGATCCCGCGAAAACCACGCGCGTGCTCGCGCGCGGCAACTCGCTCGCGCGCTGCTGCACGGCGAGCGCAGCCTCAGCGAATCGTTCACCCCGCAGCATCGCGGCCGATCCGTCCAGCACGAGCAGATGCTCGATGCCCGGATCTCCGTCGGAACGGGGCAGCGCTGCCGCGAGCCACAACAGGCCCGCGACCGCCAGTGCGAGCGCATAAGCCCACGGATGCCGGAAGCGGCGCACGAAAACGCGCGCGCGGGATTCCTCGACCGCCTCCCTCCAGAACAGCACGGTCGGCACGCGCACCTCGCGGTGCCGCACGCGCAGACGCTGCAGCAGGAACAACGCGCCCGCGAGCACGCCGAGCCCGGTTGCGAACAGCGCCGGACCGAAGGAGGAAAGATTCATGCGGTCCAGGTGCCTCCCGCGAACAGGCGCTCGAGCTGCGGCACGACCTCGGCGTCGGCATCCAGCGTCAGCAACCCTGCCCCGCGCGCGAGCGCGAAGGAGGCGAGGCCTTCCTCGAACCGCGCGTAGGCAGCGCGGTAACGCGTGAGGACGGAGGAACTAATCGAGACGTCCTCGCCCATGCCGCTCTCGCAATCCACCAAGCGCAGATCGCCCTGCAGGGTCGGCTCGGCGTCTTCGGCGCGCTTCAAGCGCAGCAGCAGCAGCCGGTGACGCAGCTTGCCGAGCGCTTCCGTCACCGCCTCGAGGCCGGCCGGATCGAAGAAGTCCGAGACCACCACCACCAGGCCTTCACGTTGACGCAACGCGGAGAAGGTGGCGAGCGAGCGGGCAAGATCCGTGCTGCCCGCCGGCTCGATCTCGGCCATGCGCTGCGCAAGTCCGAGCACGCGGCTCTTGCCGGAAGCGGGACGCACCAGCACACGCAAATCATCGGAGAAGGGGTACACCCCGACTGGATCGTGTTGACTCAGGCTGATCGCAGCCAGCGCTAGCGCCGCACGCAGTCCGGCGCGCGCGCGCGGTGGATCCTCGAAGTACGCGCTCTGCGAGACGTCCACCAAGAGATAGAGCGGCAGATCCTCGAGCTCCTCGAAGAGTCTCAAGAACATGCGGCCGAGACGCCGGTAAACGTTCCAGTCGACGGTGCGCAGGTCGTCGCCCGAGGTGTAAGCGCGGTGGTCCTTGAACTCCAAGCCGCTGCCGCGATCGCGCGAGCGCTGCTCCGCAAATCGACCGCGCGGAGCCACTCGACGAGCGACGATCCTCAGCCGCTCGAGAGCGGCCAAGAAGCGTGCGTCGCACAGCTCCTCGACGGGAATTCGCGGTGCCGCCATGGCGGGGATCAGGCGCGCGGCACCGGCACGTGCGCGAGCACGGCGCGCACCAGTTCCTCGGCTCCGATTCCTTCGGAGTGGGCGCGGAAATTCACCATCACGCGATGGCGCAGAGAGGGCAAGGCGACTGCCGCCACGTCCTCGCATCCCACCGCGAAGCGGCCGGCGAGCAAAGCCTGCACCTTGGCGCCGAGCAGAAGCGCCTGCGCGCCTCGCGGCGATGCGCCGAGCGCGACCATTTCGTTCACCATGCGCGGACCGTGGGTGCCGCCCGGTTGCGTGGCGAGGGTGAGCTTCACGGCGTAGGACTGCGCGTGTTCGGGCACCGGCACGGCGCGCACCACTTCGCGCAGGGCGAGAATCTCATCCGCGTCGCCCACCTTGCTGACGGTAGGCGTCGCGGAACCCGTAGTACGGTCGAGAATCGTGTGAATCTCTTGCTCGGTCGGATAACCGACCAACAACTTGAACAGGAAGCGGTCGAGTTGCGCCTCCGGAAGCGGGTAGGTGCCTTCTTGTTCGACCGGGTTCTGCGTCGCCATCACGCAGAAGGGCTCGGGCAGCTTGATCGTGCGCCGCCCCACCGTGACCTGCTTCTCCTGCATCGCTTCGAGCAGCGCCGACTGCGTCTTCGGAGTGGCGCGGTTGATCTCGTCGGCGAGCACCAGGTTGGAGACGATCGGGCCTTGCTGAAACTCCAGCCGGTGCAATCCGTCCTCACCCTCGACCAACACCATGGTGCCTTGGATGTCGGCCGGCATCATGTCCGGCGTGAATTGCACGCGCGAGAACTCCAGATCGAGCGCGTGACCGAGCGTGCGCACCAGCAGCGTCTTGCCGAGGCCCGGCACGCCCTCCAGCAGCACGTGTCCGCCGGCGAGCAGCGCGGTCAACACGCCGTCGACGATCTCGCGTTGACCGACCATCACTCGGCCGATCTCCGCGCTCAATCGCGCATGGACCTCGAGGAATCGTTGTGCCTGCTCGCGTGCGAGTCCGGCGCTCTGCGTCGTCGTGGGATTCATGGGTTGTCGTTGCCGGCGGGAGTTCCGCCGCGGTCGAAGTAACTGCGCACCAGCGCGCGCATCCAAGGGTCCAGTTCGAACTGGGAAAGAATTCCGGGAGAGCCAGAGCGCGGCGAATGCGCTACGGCGTCCGCGAGAGGCGCGTCCTCGGCCTTCGGCTCGACGCGCTCCTGCGTGATCTTCGTGCGGCCGGGGTTCGGCTTGCCTTTGACATGGTCCGGAATCGGAACGCCCAGCACCAGCGAAGCCACGCCGCGCGATTTCTTCTGCTCGCCGCCGGCGCCGCGCCCGTTCGCGTCCGGATTCGGCCGGTTGCCGAAAGCGATGCGCAGGTCGCGGTTGACCGCCGGCCGCCGGTCGCGCAGGCTCGGCTGCAGACCGCCGCGGGCCTCGGACTCGGAGTCTTCGTCGTCCACGTCCTCGTCGTCGTCGAGCGGATCCTCTTCGTCGGTCGAAGTCTGATCCTTGCTCTCCCAATCGGTGCTGCCCGGATTGCGGCTCGAACCGTGGCCGACGCCTTTGCCCGCCGTGCTGCCGGATTCTTCGGCGGGTTTCTTCTTCGGAGGCGGAACCTCGCTCGGCGCCTTCGGCTTGCGCGGCTTCGGAGTCGGACTCTTGCCCGGGTCTCCCGCCTCCTTGCTGTCGGCCTTGGCGGAAGGAAAGCCCTGCGATTCGCTCGAAGCGCTGGCCTGCGCGGGAGTCGCCGCTGCGCCCTCCCCCGTGAGGCCGCGACTCGACTTCGGTTCCTGCGGAGCATCCACTTGTGGTTTCTGCTCGGCGTCGGCGCTCGCCGCCCCGGTCTCACGCTTCGTAGCGGGCGAGCTTTCCTTGGCGGGCGGCGGCGGTTCTGGAACTTCTGGATCCAGCGGCGTGCGGGATGCGTGTTCGGCGGCGGCGCCCTCCGGGTCTCCAGCGAGCAC
>JAQBVK010000137.1 GCA_027623585.1 Planctomycetota bacterium | reverse complement strand
CAGCCGCGACGAGCGCATCGAGAAGGTCGCCGAAATAGACGGGGTCGAAACGATCGTGTTGCGCGCCACCGGCATGATTCCGATGCCCGCGCTGCTCGCGCGCGCCACCAAACCGGCGCTCGGACTGTTGCTGCTCTTCCATGATGAAGGAAAAGAGCGCGCCTTCGAGCGTTTTGACGCGCGCGGCTTGGCGGCGCAAGGCTTCCACTGCCTCGCGCTGGACCTGCCCGGCGTCGGTGAACTCGCGCGGCCGGACCAACGGCTGCTCGCCTATCTTGGCAGCGGCGCGGTGCAACTCGCGGGTGCGCACCTGGCGCGCGTTCCGGAGTTCAAGCGCGCCTTCGATGCGGAATGGGTGCCTTTGGCGATCGCGTTGCTCGGTGATGGTCCGTTCACGACGTCGGTGATGCTCGATCCCGCGCTACGCGGCACCATCCCCGCCCAGACCTTCATCGCTTTGAACGCGCTCGGGACGCGCGCCGAGGTCTTCGAGCGTGAAGTCAGCTCGCTCTGCGCCCAGCCGCTCGCGGTGAACCTGGAAAGCCTTCAGCGCATGCGCGAAAAGGTCTCGACCGATGGACTTTGGCAGTTTCACGGCGACGAGGAGCCGGATTGGAGCGCCTATCTGGTGACGGCTTTCGGCGGCCGCTGATTCGTGATCCGAACCGCCGGCTTGCGCGCCGTCTTCAGCTTCGGTCGATCTTCCGCGCTGCGCGGACCGGTGATCTGAGTCAGCGCTTCCGTGAGCAGCATCGCACTGCGCTGTTTTTCATCCACTACCGGGACGACGCCGCAGTCGTTCTCCCAGAGCAACTGCGCGGCACGGGCCAGAGTGTCCGCGGGTCCGCAGACCTGCGGGAGCTTCATGAGGTCGCGAACGAGCATCCGTTCATCGTAGGGCACGGCCGGCGACCGCGTCGGAATAGAGATCGACTGCGAGTTTTTCCATGGCTGAACTCTTGGTTCCATCGTTGCAAGCGATCAGAACAGCAAGATCCTTCTCGGGCGCGAGCCAGATCACCGCGTACCACATGGTGTTGCTGCCCGAGTGCGCGAGCAGTCGCGTCGGCGGATCGCCGATTTCGCCGACGATCCAGCCCGCGGCATAGCGCGGCTTGGCATCGGCGACTTCGGGTTCGTGGAGACGTTTCACGGCGATCGACGGAAGCAAGGCGTGATCCTTGGCTTCGCCGCGCAAATGGAAACGCGCGTAGCGAGCCCAGTCTTCCATCGTGAGGTGAACCCGTCCGGCGGGCGTGATGACCTCCGGGTTGTCGGAGCGGCGAATGCCCGGCGCCATTGGCTGCTCGAGCGCGTCGTGTCCCCAAGGAGCATCGGGCGCGGCGGCGTCGTTCGAAACGCCGGGCGGTCCGAAGCCCGCGCTCTCCATGCCGAGCGGCCCGAACAAATGGTCGCGCATTAATTCCTCAAAAGGGACGCCGACCTTGGCTTCGAGCATCGCGCCCGCGATCGAGAAACCGGCGTTGCTGTAAAGGTAGGCGCTGCCTGGCGCAAGTTCGGGCGGCTGCCCCGTCAGCACTTGCACCAGCAACCGGCGCTGCGTCGGCCCGTCCATCTGGCCGGAGTAGCAACGCCCCCACAGCGCCGGATGCTTGCCGCCGAGGTTGCCGACCACGCCTGCGCGGTTCGTGAGCAGCCGGCGCATCGTGACTTCCTTCCAGGCCGGGTCAGCGGTCTCGGCGAACTCGGGGAACAACTCCAGCGGCGTCGTGCGCTCGGAGAGATCGACGCCTTGCATCACCAGCGTGGCAAAAAGGGTCGCGGTCATGGACTTGGTGCAGGACCCGATGTGCCAACGGTCGTCGAGCGTGGCCTTGGTTTCGCCGCCGCGCACCCGCACCCCGGCGACCCCGCGCGCCAGCGTGCGCTCGCCGTCGGTGATCCAAGCCGTCAGCGCCGGCATCCCGTCAGCCGCGACCCGTTCCGCCAACATCGGCGACAGGTCCCGGATCTCCGGCGCCTGCGCCAGCAAAGCCAAACCGATCAAAAAACTCGTCATCGTGCCAGCCTAGCGCGGCTCCGGGAGTTTCATGCGCAGCACGATCGGCTCGGCCGGCGGATCCTGGGTGATCGTGAAAAGCTCCGAATGCCGCAGAATTTGATCCTTAAACGCGCTCAGGCGGAAGGTTCCAGGCTGCGGCACCTCGAAGCTCAGCATGCCTGCTTGGTCGGTGGTCCACATCAGTGGTTCCGATGCCCATTGGGACAAAGCCATCGGCGCGCGTTCGCTGCTGCTCATCGCGCTGGTCCATCCGGCGAGGACGCTTCCGTTTTCATCGGCGACCACCTGGACTTTGACGGTAATGCGGCGGAAGTGAAACTCGCAATGATTCACGGTTCCAGGAACGATTTCCGCCGTCTCGCTCGAGAGGAGTTCGACCTGGCGCCCGTCGGCGGCGTCCACCAAGACCGTGGCGTGGTAAGTGCCGGGCTGGAGCCCACTGATTTGGAGGAAACCGTCTTCGTCGGTGAAGAAAGTGCCGTAGGAAAGCCAATTGCCGTAGCGAAGATCGCGCGGCGTGCGCGACAATGCCACCGGTCGCTTCGCCATGGGTCGGCCATCGAGGAGAAAACGTGCCGTCGCCGCACACTCCGGTAAAGGAGGTGTGAACTCGTAGACACGCTCGTCGTCGTCGGCGAGCGTGACTTCGACGAGCGGATCGTCGAGGTGAATCCAGTTCGAACTGGAGCCGCCGCTGGGCTCGGTCATGCGTGAGAAGCAAGCCAAGTAGAGCCGGTAGGTGCCGGGCTCCAGAGCCTGGAAGGAGAAACTCCCGTCCTTGGGCAAGGCTTCGCGGAAGCCGCGCCCAACGAGACCAAGAGTTCGATGGGCGGTGCTTGCTCGAAGGGGCGCACCAGCGAAAACTTCGTCGGCAAATGCTCGCCATGCGCATCCACGAAGAGTTCTTCCGAACCTTCCGGCGCGAACAGACGGCCGTGGCCGCTCGCGTCGCTGACGGCTGCGGCAAGCAACTGGCTGTAAGGCCCGGTTCCGAACACCTCCCGGCTGGTGCTGCGCGCGTCTACCCACGCCGAATCGTGCGCGAGTGGCCGATCGAAGACGCGCAAGTTCGAGCCGGCGACGGGAGTGCCGTCGCGCAGCCGCACGACCACCTCCAGCGCATGCAAACGATCCAAGGCGATCGTGAGCGGTTCCTCCGCGGCCGCGTTGGTGTCCAGTTTGATCCAAACGCTCGGCACCAAGGCCGGATCCGTCGGAATCACGATGACGTAGTTCAGACCGTTCCGTAGCCCGCCGACTTCCGCGAGCCCGCCGAGGTGCGGCGCTTGAAGTTGATAGCCGCTCGAGGGCTGCCCGTTCGCGTTCTCGCTTCTGCGGATCGCGAAGTCCTCAACCGCCGCTCCGCTCTCTCGCTCGATCACGCGGATCGGAAAACTGCGGCTGCGTTCGACGACGAGCTTCACTCCGCGCGTCCCCCACTCGATGAGCCCCGGAAACTCACGTTCCTGGATCTCGTCACCGACCACGAACAAGTTCACGGGCGCGCCGTCGCGATTGCGCTGATAGATCATGAAGCTCCCGTCCTCCTTCGAGTAGGAGCTCTCGATGTAGTTCCCGCGACGTTGACGCACTTCGACCTTGGCACGCACGACGGGTGCGCCGGCGTCGTCGAAGACCCATCCTTCGATGAACGGCAGCGCGCGCATGGTTACGACCAGCGGCGGCGGCGCCTCGAACTCTGGCACTTGCAAGGTGTCCGGTTCTTCGAGCATCCAGCCGCGCAGTTCCGCAGCGAGCGGCCACACTCCGGGCGGGATCGCCGTGGTGAATTCGAAAACTCCGTTCGCACCACTGCGAGCCGAGGCGGTGTCGCCCGCTCCCATGTCCGGCTCGATTGGCATCGGCAGGCTGCGGATGCGCACGATGGCTTCTACCGGCGCGCCGCTGGCGTCTTGGCAACGCCCGTGTACGCGATAGCCGCGCATCATCTTCGGAGGATCAACGCCGGCGGCGGTTACGGGTTGGGCTCTTTTCCCTAGCATGAGCCCATGCTGGGTCTCGCCTTCGCGCTCGTCAGCGGAGTCGAGCAGTGGAACGCGCGTGTCGAGCCCGACCCCGCCGTCCTGCTCCGCTGGGCTGCTGAAGACGACGACCGCACCCGGCAGTTCGACGCCGAGATCGCACTCGATCTCACTCCGTCGTCTAAGCGCTGAATGCTGGCTGCCACTGACCGGCAGCAAGTTGATCGAAGAAATCGTTCTGGAAGGATTGAAGCACCGACCAGGAAGACTTGCTCGTGGGAAGCTGCGCAACTTGCCACTCCGCACGCGAGAGATCTGGCTCGATCTCGCTCCACCAGCGCCGCGCCTCGATCGAGCGGAGGTCCTGGTCGAACTTGTGCACTGCTTCGCTCGCACAGCGAAGCCGCCATGCCGCGCGCAGGAGCGAGGCAGAAGCGGAAGCCCTGGAAGGCAGCGGTGCGAACAAGCCGAGCCAACTCGGGCGGCGGTCGAGCAGATAACGGGCGCGACTTCCACTCTCGAGAGTGCGCAATGCACCGGCGGCATGCAGTTGATCGACTGCGTCGTGCACGTTGCGACGCGTGTAGGCGACCTCGACGGAGAGTTCCTGTTTGCTCCAACTCCGCGCTTCGGGGGCAAGCAGGAGGGTGCGCACGATCTCGCTGCGGGCGCCGACTCCCAGCACGGCGCGGATGCGCAGCGCGATGGCGGCGGGGCGATCCTCGAGCGTGAGCGCGCTCTTGCCCGTTGCCTGAAAGCGACTCCCTCCCGCTGCACCTTCCCATGACTTCCCCGTGGCAGCCGTGAGATCCGCGGCGAAAGCGGGCCAAGCCTCGGCGCTCGGCCAAGACCGCAACAACGTGCGGGTGCGCGCGCGCGACAGTAGCGCTTCGTTCGTCGCGCACCAATCGAGCACTTCCCCGCGCAGGCGTAGATCGGTCGCACTCAAACATCCAGTCAGAATGAGCAATGCCTCCGGATCGATGCACCAATCCTGATGCTTCCGCGTCCAAGCCGAGACGCCGAACTCCGCCCAAGCGCTCCAACAGAACTCGGCGAGGATCGCGTCGGCTTGCTTAGAGCTCTTCATCTGCGCCCTCCCAGCCTGCGATGCGCAGAGCTGCGATCAGTAGACCACGGAATCCTGGCGAAGGATCGTGCGTGCGGCACCAGTTCCCCGCGATTCCCAACTCCGCGGAAGTCGGTTCCATCGACATCAAATCTTGATAGTGGCGGCTGTCCGGCCCTTGGTCCGCAGTTGCGTACAACTTGAAGTGAATCTGATCGAGGCGGCCGGCGACGTAGAGCGTCAAGCCATCGAACTCCCGGCGTTCACAGCGCTCCAAAAAGCCGACGGGCAAGCCGAGTCGAAACAGATCCTTGGGACCGGTGTTGATCCAGTCGGCCGAGAGATCGAGTTCGCGCCCGACGTCTCGGACCGCATCGAAGAACCACTTGGGGATCTCCTCGGCAGGTCGAAGTACTCCGTCCTCGATGCGCGCCACCACGTCCACGTCGCGGGTTGCTCGACTCGCAAGCCCACGCAGCAGCAGGCCGCTGCCCCCCACCGCCGCCAACTCTGATGATGGCCACGCGCTGCGAGCAGTCGGCCAAGCAGGGCGAGAGCCCTTTGGAGAGCAGCGGAGTCAGTGATCATCCGGTGTGGGCATCTTACCCTCCTATATCGGGCAACTTACCTTCCTTTTAGAGGCAAATTCGCGACTGGAGGCGCTGGGCGCCCTCTAGCCTGGCTGGCACCTCTGATCAGCCGCTCAGCTCAGAGCAGCATCAGGCTCGGGTCTTCGAGCAGCTCTTTGACGCGCATCATGAAGCGGGCGCCGTCGGCGCCGTCCACGAGGCGGTGGTCAATGCTGATCGAAAGCAGCATGATGTCGCGCGCGACGATCTGATCGCCGACGCAGACCGGGCGCTTGCGCATCGCGTGCACGCCGAGGATCGCCACTTCGGGGAAGTTGATGATCGGTGTCGCGAACATGCCGCCGATGTTGCCGGCGTTGGTGATGCTGAAGCTGCCGTCCTTGAAGTCGTCGGGCCGCAGCTTGCCGGCGCGCGCGCGGTTGCCGACGTCGGTCAGGTCGGCGGCGAGCTGCAGCAGACCCTTGAGGTGCGCGTCCTTGACCACGGGTACGACCAAGCCGTTCGGCGTGTCCACCGCGATGCCCAGGCCGACGTACTTCTTGACGATGATTTCCTGCTTCTCCTCGTCGAGTTCCGCGTTGAGCTGCGGGAACTCGGTGAGCGCGATCGCCGTGGCCTTCATGATGTAAGGCATGAAGGTGACCTTGATGCCGTAGCGCTCGGCGGCGACTTTCGCGCGCGTGCGCACGGCGACGAGTTCGGTGCAGTCCACTTCCTCGATCAGCGAGAAGTGCGCGGCGGTGCGCTTGGAGCGCGCCATCGCTTCGCTGGTCTTGCGGCGGATGCCGCGGAAGGGGATGCGCTCGACCGCGCGATCGCTCGAGAACGTGCGCGCGGGGAGCGGCGCGGGAGCGGGTGCGGCTGCGGCGGGTGCGGGTGCCGTGGGAGCCTGGGCGGGCGCGGGCGCAGCGGTCGGCTTCGCGGAAGCGG
>JAQBVK010000136.1 GCA_027623585.1 Planctomycetota bacterium | reverse complement strand
CGTGCCATGCTCAGACGTCCGGGCACGGAGCTGCCGATGGCGCGCCTATTCGACGGCGATCGAGCGCTGGTCTTCGATCAACGCGCTGAGAGCCTGTTCGTGGCGCGCTGGACGGCTTCGCCGGACATCGAAGTGCGCGTGCTCGCGGGCAGCGCGGCCGAGCCGAACGCAGCTCCTCATCGTTTGCTCTCCACGCCGCGCGCCGGCGAGTACGCTGAACTCGCCGTGCCGCCGCGCGCCAACTTCGACCTCGAGCATGCGGCGGAAGTCACGGGCGGAGATTGGCTGGATCTCGCCGGTGCGGCGGCGAACGCGCCGCGTTCCGGCGGCCGCGCCGCCGTGCTCGGCGCGAGCAACTGGACGGCGTGGTGTTTCCTCGCGGCGCTGCTGGTCTATCTCGGCGACGTCTTCCATCGCCGGCGTAATCGAAGGAGGGTCGCATGATCATTGCTTGGATCCTCGCGCTCACGCTGCAGGCGCCGGCGCCGACTTCGCAAAGCACTCTCGCGGAGCGTTTGGAGTCGGCGGAACCGGCCTCTGAACTCGCCGCGCTCCTGCAGCGCGAAGCATGGTTGGAGCACGGCGAGTCCGACGCCTTGCTCGCAGAGTTGCGCGCCCTGTGCGTTAATCAAGCCGAGATCCTCGCGCGCGCGCGCGCCTTCGAAGTGCTGGCTGCCGTGCAGTACCGCGAAGGTTTGCTGACGGATGCCGTCAGCAGCATCGAGCAGGCGATCGAGCAGGAGGCCAGCGCGCCGCGTTTGTTCCTCCACGCGCGATTGCTCGATGCGCTCGATCGCAGTGATCTGGCCGGCGAGGCTTATGCGCGCTTGCGCGAGGCCACGGATGATCCTTCTCTGCTCGCTCTGGTGGACCGTCGCATCGCCTTGATCGAGGCGTTCCGCCGTCCGGTGCCTGGCGCCGATCCGGAAAGCGGGAGCGATTCGGAAGCGCCTTCCCGACTCTACACCTTGGCCGCCGAGGAGGGCGTGGACGACAACGGACGTTCTCGCGCGGCGGTCGTGCTGGCGATGCTCGGCCGTCCGCAGGAGGCGATTCTGCTCTATCCGGCGATCGGCGAAGGCACCGCGCGCTTCCGCCGAGAGGTCCGCTTGGCCGAATGGGCGCTCGCCGCTGACGACGCGAGCGCGGCGCAGGCGCATGCTTGGCAGGCGCGCACGTACGCCGCCACCAAGCGAGACCGTCTCTACGCATTGACGGTGCTCTCTGAAGCGCATCGTGCCGATGACTCGCTGGACGCGTTGATCGAGCGCTTCGCCGCGGAACCGAGGCTCGACGCAGAGTCGCGACTGGCGTGGATCGACCTGTTGCGCGAAACCGCGCGCGTGGATGAAGCGCTGGCGCTGTTCGATGACGGGGGCGAGCAGGGTTTCACGCCGGAGATGCGCCGGCTGTTGCTCGACATCTGCCGCGAAGCCGGGCGCGAGGAGGAATTGATCGCGGCTTACGCTGAATTGATCGCCGCCGATCCCGCGCAACTCGAGTGGCGCGAAGGCCTTTCCCGCTACCGCCTCGAGCGCGGGCAACAGGAAGAGGCGCGCGCCGTCTGGCAAGACCTGCTCGGCGCGGACGCGGATCCGGCGCACTTGCTGCTCGTCGCAGAGTCGGCTGCGGCGCTCGGCCTCGACGATCTGGCGCGCGAGGCTGCCGAGCGGGTTCTGGGAAACGGCGAAACCGGACTGCAAGCCCGGCTCTTCCTGTTCGACTTCGAGCTGAGCCGCGGCCGCATCGAGAACGCGCAGGCCGAGTTGGAGACTTTCGACCAGGAATCGGACCCGCGCTCACCTGCGCGCGTGGAACTTGCCGAGGCGTACGAACGGATCGGCTTGAAGAAGCGCGCCGTGGAAGTGCTCGAAGGTATTCGCGCCGTGCGGGGGGGGGTGAACGCCGAAGAAGACCTCGAGATGCGGCTCGCTTGGCTACTCTCGGAGACCGGCGAGGAAGAACGCGCGCTGGAACTCTGGCGCGGGCTGTGGCGAAAGGTTCAGTCGGCGCCGCGTCGGCGGCAGATCGAGGACCGATTGTTGGCGACGGCGTCGCGGCTGGGCGTGCTCGCGGACATCGCGGTCGAGCTGGAGCAGATGCTCGCCGCAGGCACCGCCGAAGAGCGGGACGCCTCCCTGCTCGTGCGCCTGTATCAGAAGGTCGGCGATCCGGTCTCGGCGGCCGAAATCCTGGAGGAGTACCTGAAACGCGTGGGAGACGATCCGGTCGGCACGCTCAACGAGAAGGCGCGCGTCTACCTGTCCGGCCGTGACTACTACCATTTCGAGCGCACCATCGAAAAATTGATCGAGCTCGATCCGGAGAACCGCTCCGATCGGCTGCGTCAACTCGCGATGAGCATGCTTGAGCGCGGCAAACCGCAGGAGGCGCGCGTGGTGCTTCGCGATCTCGCCGCCCTGGAGGATCCTTCGGACGCCGCCGAATTCGAAGCGGGAGTGCTTTCGCTCGCGAAGCTCGATGACGAAGCAATCCGCGTGTACCGCAAGGGACTCGCCGCTCACCCTGGGCGCATCGACAGCTACCTCTTGCTCGCGGAGGCGATGCGGCGGGTGGGCGAGACGGAACGTGCGACCGGGCTGTTCCAGTTCCTGGTCGAAACCGCAGATCAGGACGACTTGTTCACGGTTGCGGTCGACGGCGTGTTGAACATGCGCGCGCGGGCTCCGGTGCAACGCTGGACGCTGCGCGCGATTCTCGAGCGGCTTGCCGCGCGCGACGACAAAACCTATCTCTTCCAGCTCTGCGCGGATCTCTTCGAGGAGATGGAGGACGTCGAGGGCCGGATGCGCGCGCTCGAAGCCTCGTTGCCGATCGCGGGCGAGCAGCGCGCGTCGGTGTTGCGCGAATTGATGGATCTTGCGCTCGGCCGCTCCTTGAACAGTTATACGGTGGTGAACGGGCGTCTGGTGCCGATGCGCACCGGCGGCGACGAGACGCGGCGGCTCGCGTATGGAAGGCGCCTGATCGGACTCGGCGACCTGGTGCCGCCAGACGTCTATCTCGAACTGGGCGAGGCCTTCCTGTCCAGCGGCGAGGTCTCGAATGCAGCCAAGACCTTCGATCTGGCGCGTGACGTGCCGGACTGGCCTTCCTTCCAGCGTCAGATCGCGACGTCATTCGAGAATGCGCGCTTCGTGACGCAGGCGCTCACGATCTACGAACGCTTGATGGCCAGCGCGGGCGCCGATGCTTCGCTGCTCTTGAAGGCCGGGGAGTTGCACGAGGAACTTGGGCGCGACGCGCGCGCCGCCGAGATGTATCGCACGGGCATGGAGTTGCTGGTGGATCGCTTCCCGCTCTCCGCCGCGACGATCGAGAAGCAGGAGGCGGATCCCACCACGCGTTGGATGCCGCGCAACGTGAACGAGCACGAGACTTTGTTCCCGGTGCTCGAGCGAGGCTTCATGGCCGCGGCGACGGTTGAAGAGTTGCAGGCTTTCGTGGACGGACAGCGAAGCTTGCTGGAAGGCGATCTCGGGGAGCTGGAAGCGCTCGGCTCCGAGCGGGAAGCGAACCTCGCCGGCTTCCCGAGAGTGAAGACGCGCGCGGAGTTGCTGCGGCGCACGACGCTGGCCATGGGTTGGCTGGATCAGGCCGAAGACCTCGACCTCTTGCTGCTGCGCGCGTTTCCCGAAGACTCCGCGCTGCTCAAATCGGCCTGCGCGGCGCGCGGGGACTACGGCTACGTGGCCGCCGCCGTACGGCTGGCGGAGCGAAGCGGGCGCGACGAATCCCTGCGCGCCGAAGCCCTGGCCCGTTTCGGCACGGCCGAGCGCGCGGCTTCGCGCGGTCCCATCCCAGCCGCGGACGCGGTGCGCGCGCTACTTCCGTTGCTCTTGGCTGGGGATCAGGAAGGCGCGGTACGGATGTTGCGGAGCACGGATTTGCGTGGCAGCGACCGCACCACCTTGCCGGCGCTCCAACAGCTCCTTTCGGCCGCGCTGTTCCTCGAGGATCCCTACGTCGCGGTGCAACTCGCTCAGGCCACCTTGCGGATCTTGGCCTCCAAGACTTCGGACTACAACGACGCGAACGCGGCGGATCTCCTGCTCAAGCGGCTGGGCAGCGCGCTCGATGCGGAGACCTTCGACCTGGTCGTCGACGGCTACGTCACTGAATTGATGAGCGATGCGGAGGCGCCGGCCTTCCAGAACCATCTGCGCGTCCTGACCCGCTTGCGCACGGAGCTCGGTCGCGAGTTGCTCGATCTCGACAGCTTGCGCGAGCGCATCGAAGCTTCCGTTCCGGATCGCGCGTACTGGCTCACCAACTTGCTCGGTCTCGCCTTGCCGGAACAGAGGCTTGCCCTGCTGCAGCCGGTGTGGAGCCAGGTGCAGCCGACCGCGCGCAGCAGCATCGCGCTGAATCTGTTGAACGAGACTTTTGGGCAGATCGACGAAGCCTACGCGGATTTTCTGGTGCAGGCCTTCCTCGACGGCATCGGCGACGTCGAGAACGTGCAAGTGTTCTCCTACTCGGTCGAACGCGGACTGCGCGGCGGCCCGGAGGTCATGGCTTATCTCGAGCCGATCGTCGAGGCCGTCGTCGCGAAGGACGGGGAGAGCCCGATCTTCCGCGCCGAATTGGCTGCGGTACGCATTGAGCGCGGCCGCATGGGATCCGCGCTCGAAGCAATGAACGCCGCGGTGACCGCGTTGGCCGTCAACGGCGCTGAGGAGGACTACAACCTCTACAGCGCGCGGAGGATCTTGGTGGCCGCCTTCGTGCCGGAGAACGCGGAGCAATTGCTCAGCGCGATCAAAGTCGAAGAGGGCCGGAGCGGCGAGTCCGAGCAGCTCGGGCAGTTGCGCGGCGACGTCCATCGCGCGCTCGGAGACCGCGCCGCGGAATTGCGCGCGGCGGAAGAAGCCTATCGCGCGGAGCCGGAGGACATGACGAAGCTGGCGGCGTACTACCAGCAATTGGAGCAACGCGGTGAAATCCCGATCTCGATGGGCTTGCTGCAGACGCTCGCGGCTCAAGAGGAAGGAGCTGAGCCTTGGCAGCAGCGGCTCATGAATCGTTGGCGGGGGTTGGGCAACCTCGCGCGCGCGAACGAAATGCGCGAGTCCATGGTCGAGCCGGAAGTTGTGGTCGAAGACGATGGAAGGTTGGGCCGCGCGGATCTGAACTCCGTGCGAAAAGCCTCGGAAGAAGAACGCTTCGAAGCGGCGCGCGCTGAATATCGCCGCACTTGGCGCACCTTCGGCACCGGCAACCGCGCGAACGGCATGATGTTCATCGGCGTGAGTTACTACTCGGGCAGCACGCTCGCAGCGTGGCCGGTGCCTCCCGTGAAGGAGGAGGTCAAGGAGAAGAAGGAGCCGAAGACCGGATTGGCGGCCTGGAACGTGGATCGAGATCCCGTTCAGAACGTCGAGCGGAAAACACCGCGCAGTTTCACCGAAGCGCTTGCCACCTATCCCTTCGGCCGGGTGGAACTGGAACGGCAGTTGCGGCAGCTGCGCGCGGGAGACGTCGCGCGCTCCGCTTCCTTGATGCGCGGCCTTCAACTCGCGCAGATCGAAGAACTCGGCGAGCGGGCCGCCCGGGACGCGTGGCTTGCCATGCTGGCCGAAGGGCGCGATGGCGCACGTGAGCGCGCGGCTTATCTGAGCTACCTCGAACATGCCGCGCAAACTCTCGAGCCCGCCGAGCGCGAGGCGTTCGGGCGCATCGCCGAGCGCGTGTCGCCGCAAGATTCCGGCGGTTTGCGTTCGGTGGCGCGCGTTTACGCCGCGCTCGGCGATTCGACGCGCGCGGAGCGCCTTTATCAGTGGCTGGCTTCCCTCGCGACGGCGGCGAGTTGGCTTCCGTCAGGTTCGTCGTCGGTCTCAGCCAGTGAATTGATCGCCGAGGTCACGCGAGTGCTTGAAGGTGAGGCGCGCTTGCGCGCGCTAGAAGCGATCCTGCGCCGCGCGGATCCCGGAGGTTCGATCTGGGAACGAGAGAACTTTCTGCGCTTGAGCTTGGAGACCTGGTTGCGCGTGGCTGACGCGGAGCATGCGCTCACGAGTTGTGGATCGATCCTGGAAGAAGTCGAGCGATTGGATCGCGGGCTCTTGCGTCGACCGGCGATTCCGGCGGCGCGCATCTATGCCGAGGTCGGCCGTTTCGAGAGCGCTCTGCAAATGCTCGAAATCGCGTTGTGCCGTTTCGACGTGAGCGACGTGCAGTTTCCGCCGGAGGAATGGTACGCGGTGGAAACGCGCTTGCAGGCTCCGCAGGTCGGCCTCGACGACCTCATGCGCGTGTTCCCGGGCGGCGCAGATCGGCCGCCGCCGTCGACTGAATGGTTGTCGCTCGCTGCCGACGCAGCGCAAGGATGGAACGACTCGGACCGGCTGCATCCGGCCACGGCGCGCTCCATGCTCTTGTTGCTCACAGCGCGCCTTCAGAGCGCCGGCCTGACCGAGCGCGCGCGCGAACTGCTGAACGATTTCTGGACCTTGCCGGAACTCTCCGGCTGGGACCGTTTGATCGCAGCCGACCTCGAGCGACTGCTGGGCGGAGAGTCGCGCGCCGCAGAAGAAGAATCCGCGCTGTTCGAAGAGTTCGCGCTCTCCTCCTTGCGCGTGCCGGACGTTCTCAGCCGGATCGCTGACACGGACGGCGCGGCGGCGGCGTTGGCCGCCGGAGA
>JAQBVK010000135.1 GCA_027623585.1 Planctomycetota bacterium | reverse complement strand
CTGTCCGCTGCGGATTCAGAATTGTTCGCGCTCGAGATTCTCACCGCCGGCGCGCGGCGCAAGCGTGAGTTCTCCGAACGCGGCGTGTGGAGCATCGCCGCCGGCGCCGCTGCGGCCGTTTTCCTCGGCCTCGCGTTCTGGCGGAACGGCGCGCTCGCGGACGAGGGCGAAACCACGGCGAAGCGCGCGCGCTCACAGGTCAGCAAGGTCCAAGCCGCCAACCAGCGGACCGAAGACCTGTTGAAAAAACTCGCGGTCGAGGAGCAACTCGGGCGCGAACTGGCGACTCGGGTGGCGATCGGCGAGAGCGCGCGGCGCTTCCTCGGCTTGGTCGAGACCGCGCTACCGGAGAGCCTGTGGCTGGAAACTTGGTCGGTGCGGCTCGAGAACGGCAAGGATTGGTGCAGCACCGGAGTGGACGTTCCGGTGGTCGCCGTAGCCGGCCGTTCTGAGGAAGAGCCGCGAATCGCGAGCCAACAACTCTCCGAGTTCGCAGGCCGGCTCCAGGCCTTGATCGGAGACCAGAGCCGCGTGCTGCCCTCGCAGAGTCCTAGCGGTAAAGAGCTCGAGTGGTCCATGAAGACCTTACTGCTGGCATCGCCCGCGCCGGAGCAGGAGGGGCCCCAGTGAATCTCGACGCCCTCTGGCAACGGAACCGTCGCTTCGTGCTCGGCTTCCTCGGCGGGGTCCTCGGCTTCTTCTTGCTGCTGTGGATCTTCACCTCTTCCGCGAGCAGCCGGCAGGCCGCCGCGAGTCGCTCGATCTCGCGCGCCTCGCTCGATCTGCGCAGCGAGATGTACGGCGAAGCGCAGGAACGTGAGACGCAACAACGGCTCAGCGAACTCCGCACCCTGAACGCGGACCTCGGCGCGCGCGCCTTGCCGGTGTGGCGCAAAGAGTTCCGCCTGCCGCAGGGCAAGGCGCCGGCGCAGTACTACATCGAGCTCACGGGCGCGCTGCGGCAGGATCTCATCGCCTGGGCTCTGCGCAACGACTGTGACGTAGACGAGACCCTCGGTCTGCCGCCGGTTTCTCCGACCCAACAGCAAGCCGTCGAGCGCGTCTTGCGCGGCCTCGACGTTTCCGAGCGGGTCGTGCGTCTCGCGGTGGAATACGGCGCGCGCTCGGTGGAGAAGATGAGCATTGCCGAGCGTTCCCGCCGGGCCGGCAACGCGCGCGGCGCCGTGCTCGACCTCACGCCGGTGGAAATCGAAGTGGTCTTCGGGGGCGTGTCTCCCGCGCCCTTCCTGCGCGCGTTGCTCGCCGAAGGCGAGAACGGCCGGCCGATCGGCCTGGCTGGCATCGAAGTCTCACCGCCGAATCCGCGCAAGCGAGAGCGCCGTGTGCTGCTCGAGTTCGCGGCTGGCGTGATGCCTGAGACAGGCGTGGAGGACTCTCAGCTGTGAACCGCGAACGCTACGCCTTCGTGCTGGTCTTGGCCATCCTCGGCCTGATGGGTTGGAGTTTGTTCACGCGAGAAGCGACGAGCTTCTCTTCGCGATCGGTGCGTGCCAAAGATCTGCCGCCTTCCTTGGCTGCGCTGGCGGATCCCGTGGTCGCACTGCCGGCCGAAGGCGCGCGCCGCGACGCTTTCGAGAAGCCGAGCGCGGACCAACCGCTGCCGCCTCTGCGGCTGCCGATGCCGGTGCTCGCCGAGTTCCCGTCCTTGCTGCCTCCGCCGTGGCCGGACGCAGGGCCCGAGACCTGGAGCGATCACCTCTTCGCGCGCCCGGCGGCTTTGCCGGGCACTCTCCAAGACGTCTTCGACGAAGAATTGCCGGCGGCCTCCGTCAGCTCGGATCCGCAAGACCCGAGCAAGGCCTTCGACTGGATTCGCAAGGACGCCTTCACGATCTTCTACGGCCGGATCACGAACGCGGATCGCTACGCACTCACTAAGCAGGACACGATCCAGTTCCAGGACGTCGATCCGCGCACCGGACGAGATCGCTACAGCCTGCAGCCCTTCGCCGCCGGGAGTTATGAAGATTTCGGTTTCGCCGACACGCCGTTGAATCGGATCGAACTCGAGGTCATCAAGTGGCAGGGCCAACTCACGCCGGTGCGCGCGGTGGACGCACGCGCCTTCATTACGGGGCTGCTCGACCAAGGCCTGCTGGTGCCAGTCGCGTTCCGCCGGGCTGAAGAACTGGCGCTGACGCTGGTGGCCGCAGCACCGAACGACCTCGCGAACTGGATGACGCTCGGCGCCGTCTGGGAACGCGTGTTCGAACTCGACCGCGCCTTCGTGCTCTACGCGAGTCTCGCCGGAGAGAAGCTCGCGCAGGGTGCAGGAGTGTTACCGGCCAGTTTGCCGCCCTCGCCCGCGAGTTTCCGCGAGGAAGCCGGACCGCGCCGCGGCATGGCGTCGGTCCTGCACCGCGTCGGACTCGACGAGCAAGCCGAGCACCAACTCCGGCGCGCGCTCGCCCTCAACGCGCGCGATCCGCTCGCCGCGATCGAGCTCGGCTTGCTGGAGCTTGAGAGCGGCCGCGCCGACAGCGCGGTGGCGCGCCTCGCCAATGCGCGCCGCAATCTAGGCTCCACCGCGAGTCTCGACGAAGCACTGCGCGCGGGACTCGCGCTCGGGAACGCGCTGTTGGCAGCGAAAAATTGGAGTGACGGCGCCGAGACCTTCGGCGATCTTGCGTCGACCGCTCCGGCGGATCATCCGCTCACGTCCGAGGCGTATGCAGGACGCGTGGCCGCGCTCTATCTTGCGGGCGACTTCCGTTCGGCGGCGCAAGAAGCCTCTGCGGCGGTCAGCGCGCTCGGCGGGCAGGCGCGCCTGCTTTACCTGCGCGGCATCGCATCCGCCGCCGCCGGTGAGACCGCAGCCGGCGAAGTCGTGCGCGATCTGCGCGCCGCGGCATCCTCGGCGCCGCTCGACGCCGCGCTGCCCTTCTGCGCGTTGGCGTTCTGGTTGGATCGCGAGGGGAATCCAGAAGAGGCGGGCGATTTGTTGCGCCAAGCTTTGGAGTTGGATCCCACGATGCCTTACGCGCGTTGGCTCGAGGCGCACTGGGCGCTGCGTGACGGCGATCCGGATCTCGCAGCGAGCGGCTTCGGCTCCTTGGTGCGCGAACACCCGGAATGCGCGGCGTCCTTGGCCGCGCTCGGATGGGTGATGGCCAGCGAAGGAAGTTCGAGTGACGCGGAAGTCGCGCTGCGGAGCGCCGAGGATCGAGTGCCGGCGCACGCCGCGCAAGGCGGCATCGAATCCCAAGTGTGGGGCGACCTTGCCTTGCGCCGCGGTTTCAACTTGCTCGCGATCGGTCGCACCACGGAGGCGCGGTCGGTCTTCGAACGCGCGCTGGATCTCGACCCGAATCTTTACGCCGCGCGCAACGGCACGGCGGCGGCGTTGTATGCCGAAGGCGACCTCGACAGCGCCATCGCGGAGTTCAGCATGCTGCAGGACGCGCTCCGCGAACTTCCGAACGATCCACAGGCGGAGTACGCCGCGTTGTGGCAGCGTCGCATTGAGGAACACGACAAGATCCGCATCTGGCGTGATTCCTTCGAGGGTCGCCGTTTACGGCCCGGTTGGGACACGCAGTCGCAAGCCCGCATCGGCATCGAGCCGGAGCAGTTGGACGGCGCCCTCTTGTTGCGCGGCAATCACCGCGAGAAGGGGGAAACCCGTGCCTTCCGTGAGGTCCCGGCCTTGGCTTTCCGCAGCGCGGTCATGGACGTCCAGGTCGGCGCCGGCCATCGGGGCGACGCGGGCGTGGTGCTCGCGCTGCAGAACCGCGCCCGCGAGTCCTGGAGCTTCAAGCTCTACCGCGACCGCGAAGGTCAACTGCACTACACCACCGTGAAGTCCGCGAACAAACAGGAATATCAAAGGTTGGGAATCTCGGTGCCAGCGGGTGAGTCCTTCCGCGTCGACTTCAAAGTGGATCGTGAGCCGACTCAGCCGGTGTTGCAGGTGCGCGTCAACGGCACGGTGGTTTTCGCCGAAGGCATCAGCAACTGGCGCAACCCCACCGGCCAGGCCGCGATCGGGGTGTTCGCCGAAACCGCCAACGCGCTCGCCGTGGACGTCGCGCTTGAAATGGTCGAATTGACCTACTCTGCGGAGACCCGCTGATGCGCGTCTCGCACCGCCGCTCCGGCTTCACGCTGCTCGAGCTGATGATCGTGCTGGTCATCCTCGCGGTGCTCGCGTCCGCCTTCCTGGTGGTGGCCGGCGGCGTGTTCCAGCAGTCGGCCGAGCGCAAATGCGTCTCGCGCCTGCAGCAACTCGCGGTGATGATCGAAGCCTACCGCACGATCGAAGGCGAGTATCCGGATGACCGGCTGCCGGCCGCCGCCGCGACCAATCAGACCAATGGGGCTTCGGAGGCGCTCTACCTCGCCTTCTACGATCCCCAATTCACCGGCGAGGTGCCGAGTCAGGATTGGTTGACTAACACCGACGGTGATCAGACTTCGCGCACCTTGACGCGGCTTCCTTCGCGCGAGCTCTTCGAGCTCGGCGATCCGTGGGGGAACCCGATCGCCTACTTCGAGAGCCTCCACTATGCGGACGACCAAGACCGCAGTTATTTTGCGGGGCTCGAGGACGAGGATCCCGAGGAGCAAGTCGCAGAACCGCGGCGCAACGCGCGCACCGGCGGTTTCGACCAGGCGGGCAAATTCCAACTGATTTCGGCCGGCGCCGATGGATTGTTCGGTACCGAGGACGATCTCACGCACTACGACTGATCATGGCGCGCGACCTGCGGAGCCGGGGATTCACCCTCTTGGAGATGATGGTGGTGATGATCCTGCTCGGCATCGTGGCCGGCTTGGGCTTCGCGGGCTTCGACAAGATGGATCCGGGCAGCCGGGGTCTCCAGGTCTCCTTGGAGACCTTCCTCGAAGCCACCCGGGATCGCGCCCGCGGCAGCGGACAAGAAGTCCGAGTGCAAATCCTTCCCGCCGACGAGGAGCACGGGGCACGCATCGTGCGCGCCGTGTTCCAACCGGCGATGGAAGCCGGCTTCGAGCCCCAGTTCTCGGCGCGCGAACGCATCGCGCTCGAAGGCGGCGCGCGGCTCGGGGAACCGGGCCGCTGCGGCGGGGGCCTGAGTTTCGAGGAGGGCGGGCGAGCGAAGCTCGAAGGCCGCGGCGGCCGCGTCGAAACGACGAACGGTTTCACACTCGAGTTCGACTACATGCTGCCCGAGGCGGCTGCCGGCAAGCTCTTCGAGTGGGAAGGCTTGCTGGAACTCGAGTTCCGACGCGGCGGTGGACTCGGCGTGCGGCTGCGCGCCGGCGATGGCGAGTTCCTCGCCTGGGTACAGCTCGAAGCGCCGCCGGAATCGATGCGGCTCGGGCGCTGGCAACACTTGCGCTTCACCGCTGCAGACGGCCGCGCGCGCCTGTGGATCGACGGTGAGATCGCCGCCGTCGACACCATCGGCCCGGCGCTCGGCGTGCCGACCGATACGCTCGCCTTCGGCGCCGAGGACAGCAGTTTTCGCGGGCGCGTCGATGAGGTCTTGTTGTGGTCACGCGTTCTCGAAGAGGGTGCGGAAGTCCCGGAAATCCTCAAACTCGAGTTGAGCAGCCCGGAGATCGTGTTCGATCGTCATGGCCGGCTCGATGCGGCTTCACACGCCGACGCGGTCTCGGTGCGCTTGATGGACGACGTGGCACTCGTCGGCGGATTCATGATCGGCCGCTTCACGCAGGAGACCTTGCGATGAAAGAATCAAAGCGGGCGACGCTGCGGCAACGCGGAAGCGCCTTGGTGATCGTGCTGTTGGCGCTGGCGCTGCTGTTCTCACTCGGCGTGCCCTACCTGATGGTCACGCGCATGCGCGAAGAGTCCGCCGCTGAGGCCTTCGGCCGCGCGCAGGCGCGGGTCGCGGTGAGTTCAGCGGCGGCGACCTACGCTTCGCAGGAGGAGCGCAGCCATCCTGCACTGGATCCGACCCCGCTCTACGACGCGGCGTCCGAATGGAACGGCACCGGCTTCGGGGTGCTGCCGCAGTCGCTCGGCGGCGGCTGGGAAGACTCCACGGAGTCCTGGGGTTCGGAGATCGAATCGATGCAGTCGCGCGTCTCGCTCGGCAGCGCACCGCCGCTGCTGATCCAGAATTTGGTGCACCCTTCCTACGTGAACAAGGACGCCAATTATCGCGACGAAGAAATCACCGTCACTTCGACCGCAGGCTTCCCGGAACAAGGTCTCGCCTTGATCGGCGGAGCCTGGATCGAATACACCGGCATTCGAGCGAACGCGTTCACGGGCGTCTTGCCTGCCGCGCTGCCGCCGGAGGATCTCGACGAGACCCGTTTCCGCGAGGGGCGCATGGTGCTCGACCCGCGCATCTGGGAGATGGTGCTCGCGCGTTTGCGCAGTGGCGAACACCGCTCGCCGGAGTTTGCGGGCGACATGCTCGATCGCGGCATCGATGGCGAGCTCGGCATGCTGTTGCCGGAGGCGGAGCGAGGTCGCTTGGAAGATCTGATTGCCTTGCGCAGCGGCGGCCATGGTTCCGCGGACTGGATGCCGGGCACTTGGTTGATCCAAATGGTCAATCCGGAAACGCCCGATCAGATTCGCATCGCGGACGGCGATTTTGCGAACGCCGGCACCGTGATTCGGATCGAGCCGGAGGTGGGAGCGCCGATCTACTCCGTCGTTCTGGCTGCGGGCGGTGGCAGCCTCCTCCTCTCCGGCCCAGTGCC
>JAQBVK010000134.1 GCA_027623585.1 Planctomycetota bacterium | reverse complement strand
GGAATCCGATCTTCGTAGAGGCCAGCGGCATGTGCGTGGTCCACGATCAAGTGCGCGTCGTATTCCTCGCAGAGTGCGAGCAGCGATCCGAGCGGCGCCAGGTCGCCATCCATCGAATAGACGTCCTCGACGACGATGATCCGCCGCCGCGCGGCGGATGCGCGGCGCAAGTGCGTGGCGAGTTCGGCGAGATCCAGGTGCGCGAAGACGACGCGTCGCGCGTGCGAAAGCCGCGCACCCTCGATCAAAGACGCGTGGTTGAGAGCGTCCGAGAAGATCAGGTCGCCTTCGTCCGCGAACGCGGGCAGCAGCGCCGTGTTGGCCTGCCAGCCGCTCGGGAACAAAAGCGCCGCCTCTTCACCGAGCCAGGAAGCGCACGCGCGTTCAGCCGCGAGGTGCGGCGCAAGATTTCCGCGCAAGAGCCGCGCGGCGCCGGCGCCCGCCCCGTAGTGCTCCAGCGCCGTCCGCGCCGCCGCGATCACGCGCGGCTCGCGCGCAAGTCCGAGGTAGTCATTGCTCGTGAAGTCCAGCCCTTCCGGCTCCGCCAACGCGCGTCGCAGGCCCGCCGCCTCCCAGGCGTCGAGTTCGGCGCGCAGCGCGTCGCCGAGGGAATCGCTCACACTTCGATCGTCTGGGATACGACGGGCTCGGGTGCGCGCACGCTGCGCAGGCCGAGTTTGGCGAGCAGGGCGGCATCATCCGCGCGACCGCGGTTCGGCGCCGTGAGCAAACGCTCGCCGAGAAAGATCGAATTCGCGCCGGCCAAGAAGCACAGCGCTTGCTGCTCCTCGCTCATGGATTCGCGTCCGGCGGAGAGCCGCACCCAGGCGCGCGGCATCAGGATGCGCGCCGTCGCAACCGCGCGCAGCAGTTGATCCCATGGCAGCGGCGCGACGTCCCCGAGCGGCGTGCCCGCCATCGGCACCAGCGCGTTGATCGGTACGGATTCCGGCGGCGGATCCTGCTCTGCGAGCGCGTGCAGCAACCCAATGCGATCCTCTTCCGACTCACCCATGCCGAGAATGCCGCCACAACACACCTTCATGCCTGAAGCGCGCACCTCGGCCAGCGTGTCGAGCCGGTCCTGCCAAGTGCGCGTGCTGATGACCTCGCCGTAGTACTCCGGCGAGGTGTCGAGGTTGTGGTTGTAGTAGTCGAGCCCGGCCGCCGCGAGCCGCGTCGCTTGCTCCGCCGTGAGCATGCCGAGCGTGGCGCAGGTCTCGAGGCCGAGCGCCTTCACGCGCTGCACCATGTCGAGCACGGAGTCGAAGTCGCGCCCGTCGCGCGGTCCGCGCCAAGCCGCGCCCATGCAAAAGCGATCGGCACCGGCGGCGCGCGCGCGTTCGGCGGCGGCGACGACTTCGTTCGGCTCCATCAAGGTCTCGCGCTCGAGTCCGGTGTCGTAGTGCGCGGACTGCGAGCAGTACTTGCAGTCCTCAGGACACGCGCCGGTCTTGATCGAGAGCAGCGTCGCACACTGCACCTCAGCCGGATCGTGGTGCGCCCGATGCACCGAAGCCGCCTCGAACACCAACTCCAACAATGGCCGCCGGTAAATCACCCCAACCCTATCCCGCATCGGAGAAGTATACGGAGTCAGGCTCCGGTGGTGTTTTTCCGCCGCGGGGGTGCCGCAGTCAGTCTTCGCGTCGGAGTCGCCCCACTGAGCCTGGCTCCCGGTTAGGATTCTTTGATGGTGAGCTGGCCGAGATCCTTGGCCGTTGGATGCGTGCTGCTCCTCAACGGCTGTGGCGAGGACGGATCGGATGCTTCCGCGCGCGTGAGTCCGTCCTTCGGCAGTTCGCTCGAAGTCGCCGCGGCCTGGACGAACGACTATTGGAGTACGTACGACGGATACGGCGGCCTGCTGAAGCACGCGACCTCTGGTAGCGAGGTCCTCTGGGGCTGGGATTTCCTGGCTTCCACCCTGACACCTGCACAGCGCACTTCGAGTTGGCTCTGGAGCGAGCGCATCGAAGTCGACGGCCGCGAATACTGGTACGGCTACAGCGATACGCAACGGCTTGAAGTGTGGCGCATGGACACGTCACAGATCGCAATACTCACCAAAACCACAAAGGGCGGTGCCGGTGCATTGCTCGGTGCTGTGATGATGGAATGGGACGCGCTCACGGCGATTCGCACCACCGACACTTTCATCGAGTGAGTAACGCACCCCCGCGGCGGAAAAACACCACCGGAGCCTGACTCCGTATTAGCTCCGTATTAATTCTTCGGCGCTTCGCAGGTGGTGCCGCGGCAGAGGTAAAGGGTGGCTTTGTTATCGCGGGCTTCGCGGTGGGCGAAGAGGCCGAGCTCCAGGTGTGGAGCCGCTCGGGCGCGGAGCACCGGCAGCGCGCTGAAGTACTCGGGCCGGCGATGCAGCGCCACGCGCCATGCGTCGAGCGCGGCAGGATCGCCGGGACCGACGACCACCGCGACCGCGGGCTCCGAGACCGCATCCGCGAGCGCGCGCGCGGTGGTGAGGAAGCCGCGCGGGCTGCGCAACACCATCTGCAGCACTGCGATCTGGCCGCCGCGCGCGGCCGCAGCCCAGAGCTCCTCTTGCGTGAACGCGTGGAGCACTGACAAGCACTCCAGCATCACGCCATTCGCAGCCGGCGTCGCGCCATCCCACGGCGATTGCCGCCGATGCAGCAGGGTCTCGTCGGTGCCATCGGTGTCCCAGAACACGCCGGTCTCCGCGTCGCCGAAGCGCGCGCGCGTGTCGGTGGCGAGATCTTCGGCCTGCTCGAGCCAGTACTCGTCGCCGGTGGCTTGGAAGAGGGAGAGCAAGCCACGCAGCAAGTAGGCGTGGTCTTCGAGCACCGCACGGTGCTTGGCGACGCCGCCGCGCCAAGTGCGATGCCAGGCGCCGTCCTCGGTACGCAACGCCGTGCGCAGGAAACGCGCGCAGCGTTCGGCCGCCTCCACGTAGCGCGGCTCTCCGAGGATGCGCCCCGCGCGCGCGAGCGCATCCACTGCGAGCCCGTTCCACGACAGTACGACTTTGTCGTCGAGGTGGGGGTGCACGCGCTTCTCGCGCGCGGCGTAGAGCGCGGCCCGCACCTCTTCGACGAACGCGGCCTCGGTCTCGACCTGCAGTCCCGCCGCCGTGATCGCTTCGCCCGCGGGCATCGCGCGCTGCAGCACGCTGCTGCCGTGCTCGAAAGTGCCTTGCGGCGTCACCCCGTAGTAGCGGCGCGCAAATTCAGCGCGCGGCTCGCCGAGCACCTCGATTAGTTGCTCTGGCGTCCACGCGAAGAACTTGCCCTCCTCGCCTTCGGAGTCGGCGTCGGTGCTGGCGTAGAAGCCACCGCCGGCACCCTGCATCTCACGCAGCAGATAGTCGCAGCACTCGCGCGCGATCTGCGCGAAGGCTTCATCACCGGTGAGCTGCCACGCCTCCAAGTACGCCGGAATCAGCGTGCCCTGGTCGTAGAGCATCTTCTCGAAGTGCGGAATCAGCCACATCGCGTCCACGCTGTAGCGCGCGAAGCCGCCGCCGATCTGGTCGTACATCCCGCCTGCAGCCATCTTGCTCAGCGTGTGCGTGGCCATCGCACGCGCGCGTTTCCCTTCCGCACCGCCGAGTTGCGCCGAGGCTGCGAGCAAGAAGCGGATGTCCTCTGCGCGCGGAAACTTCGGCGCGCGCCCGAAGCCGCCGTACACCGCGTCGAAGCCTGCGCCGATTTCCTCGATCCACGCGCCTTCCATCACGCGCAATTCTTCCTCAGAAGGCAATGCCGCATCCTCGGCCGGCGCCGGCAGCGCCACCGCGAGCATGCTTCCGAGTTCCTGCGCGCTCGCGACCACGTCGGCGCGCCGTTCGCGCCACGCCTTCTCCACGCCGGTCAGCACGTCGAGAAAGCCGGGCCGTCCCTGCATCGCGCGCGGCGGAAAGTAGGTGCCGCCGTAGAAGGGCATGCGCTCCGGCGTCAGAAACACGCTCATCGGCCAACCGCCGCTGCCGGTCATGCGCTGCACCGCGTCCATGTAGATGTCGTCGAGATCGGGCCGCTCCTCGCGGTCCACCTTGATCGACACGAAGTGCGCGTTCAGGTACGCGGCGATCTCCGCGTCCTCGAAGGACTCACGTTCCATCACGTGGCACCAGTGGCAGGCCGAGTACCCGATCGACAGGAAGATCGGCTTGTCTTCGGCGGCGGCGCGCGCGAGCGCCTCTTCGCCCCACGGCCACCAATCCACCGGATTGCGGACGTGCTGAAGAAGGTAGGGCGAGGTCTGCCCCGCGAGATGATTCTCGGCGTGAATGGGCTCTTGCGCGAGCATGATGAGCAGGAAGGGGAGCATCAGAGCGAAGTGTCCGGCCGCATGGCCGCAACCGCCGCGCGCGCCCCCGCCGAATCATTGTGGGAGTGCGTGAATCCGAGCGCGCGCTCACGCGCCACGGTGTCCGCGGTGCGAAAGGCCACGACGTAAGCGCGTCGCCACGACGCCGCCGAGCGATTGCCGCCGGAGCCGTGCAGGATGCGCTCGCGGAAGGCGAGCACGTCGCCACGGCGCACCGGCGCCGCGACGATGCGATCGCGCGCTTCGTCCACTTCGGCGACCAGGGTGTGGGATTCCTCGCGGTCGGCGTGCAGCGGACGATGCCGCCGCAATCGTTCTTCGGCATGCGAGCCCGCGACGAAGCGCAGACAGCCATTGTCTTCGTCGGCGTTGTCGAGCGCGAGCCAGCAGGTGACCGTGAAGGGGTCCGGCGTCAGCGGCCAGTACGCCAGATCTTGGTGCCAGGCGAAGGACGCATCCTCCGCGCCCGGCCGCTTCGCAAGCAGTTGGTCGTAGTCGAGCACCAACTCAGTTCCGGCGAGTTGGCGGGCGATCGCGGCCGCGCGCCGCTCGTAGAGGTTGTCGCGGAACTCGGGAAGATAGAGCCGCGGGAGCATGACGTTCAGGACCGCAAACTCTTCGGCCGCGAGCCGGTAGCCCCCGGCCATGTCGCAAAAATCACGCCCGGGCACCGGGATCTCACCGCGCTTGAAGCGCTCGAACACCTCTCGCAGCGGCTCCAGCTCCGCCTCCGTAAGCACTCCTGGGAGCCGCACCCAGCCCTCCGTTGCGAAGGCCTCTCGCTGAAGCTTGAGAACCCGGTATTCCGTGGCAGGGTGGATTGTGGACACTGGCGAGCGCTGGGGGGGGCCACCGAGTCTAGCCCTCGGACGCGGGGCGACCCCCAGGGGTAGGGACTCCAGGCTTTTTGCTTGTGGAAAACTCCTCCGGCCGCCACAATCTTTCTTGATGGGCTTGATCCAGCGCCTCTTAGGGAGAGCGTCGGAACCCAAAGAATCAGAGCATTCATCGGAGCGATCCTCCGGCCGATCCGGCAAGTCTGGTGACGGTCTCGTCACTGAACTCCGGGCCCTCAAGGCCGAAATCAGAGCGCTCCGCGAGTCTTTGGCGAACTCTGCTGGTGGACTTAGGTCCGCTGCTGCGACGCCGAGGACGGGTTCCCTCTCCAATCCTTCCCCCTCCTCGGACGCCGACGACGCAACCGAGGGCCGCTCACGCCGCCGCCGCGGTGGCCGTGGACGATCCCGTTCCGATGGCGGACCGCCTCGGGACGATCGCGGTGAGCGCAATGATCGCGGTGATCGTGACGAGCGCTACGGCCGCCGCGACCGCAACGATCGCACCTCCGACTTCTTCGAGGACGACGGCGAGGCGATCGAAGCCAAGCGCGTCCGCACCCCGCGACCGGCGCCCGAAGACGCGCCCACTGGTCCGCTGGCGGACTTCCTGAAGGAGCGCGGGATCATCGTTTACGAGGGTCAGGACGACCTCAACCGAAACGAGGCCTTCGAGCACCTCGCGCGTCACCTCGGCGCGCACTTCGACGTGCTCGCGCCCTTCTACGAGAAGACCAAGCGTCTGGTCGCGAGCGGCCGCGGCGCCAAGTTCGAAGTCGAGCACTTCACCGACCAAGAGCGGTCGGCGGCGGTTCAGTTCGGCACGTTGCTGCATCGGCACGGCATGTTGAAGGACTTCTACTATCACCGCTCGCCGAAGAAGGCGCTGCGCGTGATCCCGACCAAGGACGGCAAGACCGGGCAGTTCCTGACCGGCGGCTGGCTCGAGATTTTCGTGAGCATGATGCTGTCGAAGCGTCTGCGCGCGCACTTGAGTCCGGCCAAGTACCAGATGCTCTACAACGTCAAGGGCGCGCTGCCGGATGGCCGCGAGTTCGAGGCGGACATCATGGCCGTGGTCGAAGGCAAAATGTTCTGGCTGGAGTGCAAGACCGGGAACTGGCAGGACTACTCCGCGCGCTTCCGCGGCCTGGTGCAGACCTTCGGCGTGGACCGCAACTCCAGCGGCCTGCTGTTGCTGCGCGCGCCGGATGCGAGCACGCGAGCGCGCGCCACCGACATGCTCGACATGACGGTGCTGCCGCTGCAAGAAGTGGATGCTTTCCTGTGCCGCTTCCTCGGCGTCGAGCCGGGGGGCGAGCCGCTGCTGGCGGGGATGGCCTCGGAGAGTGGCGAAGCCGTGGAAGATCCGTACACGCACGTGGACTTGGACAGCGGCGCGCCGCGGCCTGAGTTCGACGAGGACGGAGAGCCCTTGGAGAACGTGGCGCCGGCGCGGCGCCTCGGACGCGTTGCTTTGCCGGGAGTCGCTACATCCGCGGCGAGTTCCGAAGGTGGCGAGGACGCGAATGCTACCGGCGAAGACGGGCGGCCCCGGCGCAAGCGTCGCCGTCGGCGTCGCGGCGGCGGCGGCTCGGGAGCGGCTGCGGCCGCGACCGGGGCGGGCGGGGGGCTGCTCGAGCCCTTGCAGATCTT
>JAQBVK010000133.1 GCA_027623585.1 Planctomycetota bacterium | reverse complement strand
CTTTGTACACCCGCCGCACGCGCGCCCCGATCGAGCAGGTGATCTCGTAGGCGATGGTGCCGGCCGCGCGCGCGACCTCGATCGCGCTCAAACTTTCGGCGCCGTCGCGCCCGATCACGGTGACGACGTCGCCGACGTCCGCGCCCGGCACGTGTCCCACGTCCACGGTGGTGTAGTCCATGCTCACCGCGCCGACCACCGGACAACGCCGTCCGCGCAGCAGCACTTGACCCGCGCCTCCCGTGCCGAGACGCCACGGCACGCCGTCGTTGTAGCCGATCGGCAACACCGCGAGTCGCGTTGCGCGGTGCGCGATCCAACGTCCGTCGTATCCCACCGGCGTCCCTTCCGGCACGTCCTTGAGGAACACCACCTGGGTGCGCAACGCGAGCACCGGGCGAAGATCGGCGGCGCCCGGCAGCGACGGCGGCAGCACTCCGTAGAGCGCGATGCCGGGGCGCACGGCGTCACCCATCGGGTCGAGCGCCGTGAACAGCGCAGCGGAGTTGGCGCAGTGCATCGGAAGGTTGCGGCCGCACACCGCCGCAACCGCGCGGCCGGCGTCCAGAAACTCAGCGTGCTGCGCTGCGGTGGCAGGATTCAGGCAGCCGTCGATCGCGGGGAAATGACTCATCACGCCGCGCAGTTCGAGCGCAGGCTCGGCGCAGATCGCCGCGGCGACGCGCGTCACGGCTTCCGGCCGAACGCCGAGCCGGCTCATCCCGACGTCCACCTTGAGGTGCACGCCCAGCTTGGCGCCGGACTGCGCCGCCAATTCGCCGAGCTGGCGCGCGCGGCCCTCCGAGTGCACGCCGACCTCGGCGCCGTGCGCGAGCAGATCCGGCATCTCCGCGTCGATCAAGGTGCCCAAGACCAGCAAGGGAGTGCGCACCCCGGCTTCGCGCAGCGCGAGCGCCTCCGCCCCATCCGCCACGCCGAGTCTCTGCACGCTTTCTTGCTCGCAGATTTGCGCGAGCCGCAGCGCGCCGTGCCCGTAGGCGTTCGCCTTGAGCACCGGCCAGACCTGCGCGCGTCCGGCGCGCCGCTGCGCGAGCCGGAGATTGAAACGGAAGGCGTCGAGATCGACTTCCGCCCACGCGCGGTGCCGCGAAGCCATGACCGAGCGTAGCCCGCGGCACGAGCGATCTCCAGCGCGCTGCGCGCTGCGATTCAGCGCACGCCGAGACCGAGCAATCCTTCTTCGCGCAGCGCCTCGCGCGCGGCTTCGCGAATCGCCGCAGCGAGTTCGGCGCGCGCGGCGTACGCAGCGTCACGTCGCGCCAGTTCGGCTTCATCGGCAGCGGCCAGGAAATCCGCTCGCACCGCGGAGAGGAAGGCGTCGCGTTCCGGATGCGTCCGCATCCGCGCACTCATGCGCTCCGGATCATGGGCGCAGAGGATCCAGGCCTTGTCGAGGTCGTCGCGCGCTCCGCGCCATTGGGGCTCCGGATCCGTCCAGGGCTCGAGCATGCGGTGGGCCAACGCCTCCCGCAGCGACCAATGGGCGCGCCAGCCGACGAAGGAGACCTCGATCTGCTTGTAGATCTCTTTGTGCCGGCTGGCCGGGACCGGCGATACCAAAGTAGTGCCGCCACCGACCCGGCGGAGCCAAGCGATCGTCTCGACGTCGGAGACTTCGAATTCGCGCCCGCAATCCCACACGTCGGCGAGCCGGATGCCGGAATAGACGCCCCCGTCCCGATTGCGGTAGGCGTGTTCGAAGTAGTCGGCTGTGGCGTTACGGCTCGGCTCGTCGTCAAGCGCCGCGAGGGCCGCGCATAGCATGCGATCGTCCGGCGGCCAGTCGCCGCGCAGCAAGGCGGTGAGGGTGGTCGCCGAGTCGGGCGGACTCTCCGGCAGGATCAGCGCATCCCTGCCCGGGTCCCAACGCATGCGCTCAGGCGGCCACGGCGGGGGATTGCGGCCGCCGAGCAGGCGGCGGTGCACCGATTTCCATGCGGCGCTGCTCGGAGCGAAGGTTTTGGTCTTGAGCGCGAGCGCGGGCGCGAACTCTTCGGCGTCGAAGGCCCGCGCGGGTTCCGGCTTCAATTTCGCTGCCGCCAGACGGCGTGGATGCTCCGCGAGGGCTGCAGCGGCACGCAGCAGCGGTTGATCGGTGGCGAGGATCGCGCTGAAAACGACCGCCTCGATGCGCGTTTGCTCCTCGGCAGGGAGGTCGGAAAAACGCTCCAAAGCGCGCGTTTCGTCGCGCCCAAGACCCTCTTGGGGGATGGCGGCGAAGGCGAGGAGGAGCGCGACGGGCAAGCCGCTCAGCCTAGCGAAGTGCGGAATTCGGGCGAAATTCCAGGATTCCGCATTGACTTCGCCTTGTCCCGTCGCTGACAATCGGCACAGTGAGCGGCGGAGACGCCGTCCAATCCCCCCCTAGACCCCTGAACTCGGAGGTTGCGGGGCTCCCCGGAAAGAAAACAACAACATGGCTGCGAAGAAAACAATGAACAAGAAGGCCGCCCCGAAGGGCAAGGCCAAGGGCAAGTCCGCCAAAGCGAAAGCGACCGGCGACTTGATCATCTCGAAGAGCCGCACCAAGGCTGCGGTCCAAAAGTGCAACGTCTCGGGCGACTTCTACGGCGCCCTCGACTGCTACGTCCGCAACGCGATTAAGGGCGCCGAAGAGCGCGCCTCGCAGAACGGCCGCAAGACCCTGCGCCCGCAAGACCTCTAAGCGATCGATCTGAGACCGGCGGCGAGTCCGAGAGGACGCGCCGCCGGTTTCGTTTGTTCGGCAGCCGGCTAGGAGGAACGCGGAGGGAAGGCCGCGGGCCTGAGATAGAGCGGTTCCGCGGCGCCGAGTTCCGCGACGCCGCTGCCATCTTCCGCAGCGCCGCAAGCGCGCGCCCATTCCAGCAACTCCGTCGCGCGGGGCGCGGTCTGCTCCTTTACCCATTCGACGGTCTGTGCACAGAAGCGCGCGTCACCGATCACGCGTGCGCCCTGTGGAATGCGCGACGCCGCGAGTTCCGGTGCGAGCACTTGCGGCGCTTCGAGGGTGAGCAGCCGCTCGCCGTCGTGACGGTAGCTCGCGTAATAGACTTCTCCGCGATACGCGTTGAGGAGTATGTGAAGGGTTTCGCCGGGAGCGGCCGCAAATGCGGTCGCCGCGAAGGACGAGAGGCCGCCACAGGGGATGCGCAGCGCCCACCCCAGCGTGCGCGCGGCGGCGCAGGCGATGCGCAGGCCGGTGTAGGAGCCGGGACCGGTGCCGACGACGATGCCGCGCAGTTGCTCACGGGCAAGCTTCGCGGTGCGGAGCGTGCCGTCCAGTTCGGCAATCAGAGCACGCCCACGCGCTTCACTGAAGTCGCGCATCGCGACGGGAGTGAGCCGTGGGCCAGCGCCGAGCGCAAGCGTGCAGACCGGCGAAGAGAGGTCGAGAGCGAGCAGCACGTCTAATCTTGGACGATGCCGTCGGCGCGCGCGGCCGCGTCGAGACGCCGGATGCTTTCGTCGACCGAACGCTGATCGCGCGCTTCGACCATCAGTCGAAGCTTCAGTTCGGTGCCCGAGAAGCGCACCACGGTGCGGCCGCTGCCGTGCAGTTCGCGGTCGAGGGCCGACACTTCGCGTTGCAGGTGGGGGAGTCGTTCGAGCGGCACGCGGCGGAGCACGCGCAGATTTACGAGTGTCTGCGGCCAGTCGGAGTAGTCGCGCGCGAAGTCGGCAGGAGTCTGGCCATCGCGCTGTTGTGCGCGCAGGACGCGCAACAAGGTATAGAGCCCATCGCCGCGCCAGCCGTGATCGTCTCCGAACAGGAGGTGTCCCGACTTTTCTCCGCCGAGGGTGTAGCCACCGCTGCGCATCGCTTCGGCGACGAAGCGATCGCCGACCTGCGCGCGCAACAACACGCCGCCGCGCTCCTCGAGCCAACGCTCGAGCGCGAGATTACTCATCACCGTCGCCACCACGGTGCGCTGCGGAATCTCGTCGCGGCCGAGCGCATGCGCGCCGAGGCCGGCCAGCAGCGCGTCGCCGTCGAGAATGCGTCCGCCGCCGTCGAACAGGATGCCGCGGTCGGCATCGCCGTCGAGGCTGACGCCGATCTCGCAGTTTCGCGCGCGCGCCTCCGCGGCGGCGGCTTCGGGATGCAGCGCGCCGCAGTCGCGATTGATGTTCGTGCCGTCGGGCTGGTGGTTCACCAACACCGGGGCCGCGCCGAAGGCTTGCAACACGCGCGGAGCGAGCTGCGAGGCTCCGCCGTGCGCGCAATCCACGAGCACGCGGCGCCCTTGCAACGCGAGTTCGGGGAAGGCGGAGCGCAGCCACGCGACGTAGCGATCGAGTTGCTGCGGCGTGGATCGCGTCGTGCCGGGAGCGCGCGCGTCCGGCGGCGAGTCGCCTTGCAGCGCGGCTTCGAGTTCGGCCTCGCCCGCATCCGCCCACTTCGCTCCGTCTGCCCCGAACAGCTTGACGCCGTTGTCCTCGGCCGGATTGTGCGAAGCGGACACCATCACGCCTGCTCCGTAGTCGCCGGTCGCGGCGATGAAGGCGAGACTTGGCGTCGTGCAGAGTCCGACGGCGTCGGAGGAGCAGCCGGCCGCAGCGAGACCCGCGCTGAGCGCCTCCACGATCTCCGGACCCGAAGCACGGCCATCGTGTCCGATCACCACGCGCGGCGTCGCGGCGCCGCACGCGAGCCGCGCACCGAGCACCTTCCCGAGCCGTCGCAAGAACTCCGGCCGCAACGGGCCTTCTCCGGCGCGGCCGCGGATGCCGTCGGTTCCGAACAGGCGCTCGCTCATTGCACGCGCGTGACGAGCACCGTGGCGTGCTCCGGGTTCACCGGACTGACCACCAATGCGTCGAGCAAGGCGGAGCGCCGCGCCTCATCGACGTCGAACAAGGCCCATTCGATGCGCGCTTCGGCGACGTCCTGGCCTTCGGCGCGCAACAAGGGCAAGGGCAGGATCAGCATGATGTGATCTTCAAGCCATTCCTTCGGCGCGCCGATCGGCAGCGCGTCGTAGCGCAGTTCGGCGCGCCATTGCGCGGCATAGGCCGGCACCTGCCAGCGCGGCGGCGACTCTTGCAGCTCGCGCAGCTTGGGCGTCCACTGATGCACGCTGTTGTAGAGCAGGCGCACCGGAATGGTGACGCGCACCCAATCGGGATCCAGGCGCAAACCGCGGGCAGTCCAACTCGAATCGAGGCGCAGCATCACGACCGCGTCGAGGCGTGTCGATTGCAGAAGGTGGATGGTCTCGAACAGGTTGGCGCCGCTTCCGGGCTCAAGCTCGGCGCGTAGGATCTCTGCCTCGGCCTGCTCCACCAATCGCTGCGGACCCGAGAGGGTGGCTTGCGAAAGATCGAACTTCGCGTCGAGACTCATGACCTCGTACTCCTCTTCGCGCACTTGGCTTTCGATGCGCAGGAGTTCGTGGCGGAGCTCGAACACCGCTTCGGTCTGTCGCTCGATGCGAAAGATCCACGGCGCGCGTAGGTCGGAGAAGGCGGCCAGCACCTGCGCGGCTTCGTCAGGACGCCGCCACTCGAGATCCGTGGCGTCCACCGACACGCCCGACTCGGATTGCTCCGTGTCCGAGGCCGGGACGCGGAGTTCGTAGTACGCGGCGAACTGACGCGAGGTGAAGTTTTCGAGGTTGGAGCGGGAGCCGTGCAAGCGCATCGCCACGCTGGTGCCGGGTTGCGGCTCGACGAGCGTCCAACCCGGCGGCACCAAAACCGTAAGGGTGCCGTCCTCGGGCGTGGCAAGCGCGTCCACGGCGACGACGCGCAGGCTGTAACTCCGGTCCACCGCGATCAAACCGTCGACGTACCACCACAAGCCGAAGGCGAGCAGGATCGCGAGCAGCTTGCGCCGCCAGTCGAGAAAGAGCACTCGTCCCAAGAAGTTCACGACGTGGCCTCCTTGACCTGTTCTTCGAGCAGTCCGGCGGAGGAGGCTGCGGGCTCTTTGCGCGGCGCGGATTCCTGGCGCAGCAGCTCCTGCAGCCGGCGCTCAAGGCTCTCCGGGGGCACCGGTTTCTCGAGCCGGCCTGCGGAGGCGAGCGCGATCTCGCCGGTTTCTTCACTGACCACCAGGGCGACCGCGTCGGTTTCTTCGCTCAGTCCGAGCGCCGCGCGATGCCGCGTGCCGAGTCGCGCCGAAACTTCGGGATTGCTGGTCAGTGGGAAGATCGCGCTGGCGGCGGCGATCGACTTCCCGCTGATCACCACACCGCCGTCGTGCAGCGGACTGCCTGGATAGAAAATCGTCTCGAGCAGCACGGAGGTCACCGGCAGGTCGAGTGACACGGCGCCCTCGATGAAGGGCTTCAGCGAAACCTCACGCTCGAAGGCGACTAGGGCGCCGATGCGTTGGTTGGCCAGGCGTCGTGCGGCGGCAGCGATTTGATGAACCTCGTGCTCGGCCTGCGAGGCGCCGCGCAGCCGTTGGAACAGACGCGCGCGCCCGAAGCGGCCGATGCCCTGGCGCAGCTCTTGCTGGAAGAGCACCACCAGGATCAACGCGAAGAACGGGGTGACCACCGAAAGGATGTACTTGATGACGTCGAGCCCGCCTGGCGCGAGCCGGTCGAGCACGCCGAGCAGCACGGTCGCGCCGATCACGACCAAGAACAGTCCGCGCAACACGCCGACGCCGCGCGTGCTGCGGATGAAGCGCAGGATTCCGTAGATCGCCAGGCTCAGCAGCGCGATCTCGATCGCGTCGCTGATGCGGAAGTCGGAGATCACCGGGATCACTGCGTTTCTCCTCGCGCGGCGCGTGCGCAGGCGGCGGCGGCGCGTACCGCGTCCCAGCCAGCGCCGTCGTGCAGCCGAATCCAAGCGGCGCCCTGGGCCGCGCAGAGCGC
>JAQBVK010000132.1 GCA_027623585.1 Planctomycetota bacterium | reverse complement strand
CCGCCGGTGACGAATCCGGAGTGGTGCCGGGATCCGATCGATCGCTTCATTCTTTCCGGCCTCGAAGCGGAGGGGCTTGCGCCGGCGGAGGAAGCCGATCGCCTGACCCTGATCCGCCGCGTCGCGCTGGATCTGACCGGCTTGCCTCCAACCCCCGAGGAAGCCGATGCCTTTCTCGCCGACGCGAGTCCTGAGGCTTGGGAGCGTGTGGTCGATCGACTGCTGGACAGCCCGCGCTTCGGCGAACACATGGCGGTCGGCTGGCTCGATCTGGCGCGCTACGCCGACACCTACGGCTACCAGGCCGACGTGCATCGCGAGGTGTGGCGGTGGCGCGATTGGGTGATTGCCGCCTTCAATTCCAATCTTGCGTACGACGACTTCGCGACCTGGCAATTGGCGGGCGACCTGTTGCCGGACGCGACGCGCGAGCAGCGTCTCGCCACGGCCTTCAATCGCTTGCATCGGCAGACCAACGAAGGAGGCAGCACCGAGGAGGAGTACCGCGTCGAGTACGTGGCCGACCGGGTGCAGACTTTTGGAACCACGTTTCTGGGTCTGTCGCTGGAGTGCGCTCGCTGCCACGACCACAAGTACGATCCGCTTCCGGCCGAGGATTACTACGGGATCTTCGCCTACTTCGACGACGTCGACGAGAGCGGACTCTATTCCCACTTCACGTCCGCAGTGCCGACGCCGACGCTGCCGCTGCCCACGCCGGAGCAGGAGTTGGAATTGGTGCGATGGGCCCGCGAGTCGGCCGTCGCCGAAGCCGCCGTCGCCGTGCGCGCGCAGAGTGCCGGAGAAGACCATGCCGCGTGGCGCGCAGGCGGAGGAGTGATCGTCGCGCCGGAGCCAATCTTCCACGACGCGCTCGACGCTCTCCCTGCGAACGTGGTGGATCAGCCCGAGCTGGTGCCGGGTGCGGCCGGCAAGGCGTTGCGCTTCAACGGCGACGACAACGCCAGCTTCCCCGGCGTCGCCGAGTTTCACCACTGGGATCCCTTCAGCTTCGCGCTCTGGATCAACACTCCGGACTTCAAGGAGCGCGCGGTCATCCTCAAGCGCTCGCGCGCCTGGACCGACGCGGGCAGCCAGGGTTATGAACTGATTCTCGAGCAGGGGCGACTGTCCTGGTCCCTGATTCACTTCTGGCCGGGCAATGCGGTCAGCGTGCGCACGCGCGCGGAGCTGCCGCGCGAACGCTTCGTCGAAGTGGTCGTGACTCACGACGGCTCGGCGCGCGCGGAAGGGATGCGGATCTATCTCGACGGCGTCGCAGCCGAGGTGGAAGTGGTGCGCGACGCGCTGTGGAAACCGATCACGGGGGGGGGTCCTGGCGCGCTCACCCTCGGCGAACGCTTTCGAGACGTCGGCCTCGCTGGAGGAGCGTTGGACGAGTTGCGCGTTTTCGACCGCGCGCTCACGCCCTTGGAGGTTGCGCTGCTCAACGACCCATCCGCCGCTGGCACGGAGCCGGAGATCCGCGCGGCCTGGCTCGCGGCCGTCGATGAGCCGTCACGCCGCGCGCGTGAAGACCTGCGTGGAGTCCGGCGCTCGCGCGCCGAGGTGCAGGCGCAGGTCGAGGAGATCATGGTGATGTCGGAGTTGCCTTCGCCGCGCGTCCTGCACGTGCTGGATCGCGGCCGCTACGACGCGCCCGATCCCGCGCGTCCCGTGACCGCGCACACTCCGAGCGCGCTGCCGAAGGCTTCGGTGAGCGATGCGTCCGACCGGCTCGGACTCGCGCGCTGGCTCACGGATCCGGCGAATCCGCTCGCCTCGCGCGTCGCAGTCAACCGGCTGTGGGCGCAGATGTTCGGCGACGGATTGGCGCGCACGCTCGAGAACCTGGGCACCCAAGGCGAAGCGCCGTCGCATCCCGAATTGTTCGACTACCTGGCGGTGGAGTTCCAACGCGCCGATTGGAACGTGAAAGCAATGCTGAAGCGGATCGCCATGTCGGCGAGCTACCGCCAGAGTTCGCGCGCGCCCACCGACGTGGTAGCAGGCATCGATGAGCGACGGCTCGGCCGCTACCCTGCGCGCCGACTCACGGCCGAGCAACTTCGCGATCAAGCCCTCTGCAGCAGCGGACTGCTCGTCGAGCGCATCGGCGGCCCGAGCGTGAAACCCTGGCAGCCACCGGGCTTGTGGAGTATCGGTTGGGGCGGCGAGTACGCGCCGGATGCCGGTGAAGGACGCTGGCGCCGCAGTCTCTACACCTACTGGCGTCGCACCGCGCCGCCGCCGGGTCCGATGATGTTCGATGCGCCGAGCCGCGACCTGTGCGTGGCGCGACGCGGAGCGACCAGCACGCCACTGCAGGCGCTGTTGCTCCTGAACGATCCGCAACTCGTCGAATGCTCGCGCGCGCTCGCAGAACCCGCGACTCGCGAGGCCGGACCCGGTGCGGAGGCGCGCATCGCTCGCGCCTTCCGTCTGCTGTGCATCCGGCCGCCCTCGGACGAGGAAACCGCAGCCCTCCTCGAGGTCTACGAGGCAAGCCTCTCCGACTTCCGCGCCGATCCGGCCGCCGCTGACGCCTACCTCGCCGTCGGCATCGCTGCGCTGCCGGAGGGCGCCGATCGTGCCGATCTCGCCGCGCTCGCCCTCAGTTGCTCCGTCCTCTTCGCGGCCGACGCCAGCCTGACTCTGCGATGATTTCTCGCCGCCAACTCCTGCAAGGCGCCATCGCCGGCACCGGCATCGCCGCGCTGCGGTCCGTCTCGCGCGGCAACTTGCTGACGAGTCCGCCGGCCGGGCGCGCCAAGCGCGTGATCTTTCTCTTCCAGTCGGGCGGACCGTCGCAGCTCGAGACCTTCGATTGGAAACCGGAGTTGGCCAAGCGTCACGGCGAGCAGTTGCCCGACTCGGTGCGCCAAGGCCAACGCCTCACCGGCATGAGCGGCAACCAGTCGTCGCTCCCGCTCGCGCGTTCGATGTTTTCCTTCGCCCGCCACGGCCGCGCCGGAACCTACGTCAGCGAGCTTCTGCCTCACACCGCGCGCATCGTCGACAGCTTGTGCATCGTCAAGACCATGCACACGGAAGCGATCAACCACGATCCGGCGATCACCTTCCTGTGCACCGGCGCCGAACTTGCAGGACGGCCTTCGATCGGATCTTGGGTCAGCTACGGCTTGGGCAGTTCGAATCGGAGCCTTCCGGCATTCGTGGTGCTGTGCACCGACAAGGCCGCCGATCAACCGCTCTACGCGCGGCTGTGGGGGAGCGGTTTTCTGCCGACCGAACATCAGGGAGTGCAGTTCCGCGCCGGCAAGGAGCCGGTGCTCTACCTCGACAACCCGGACGGGATCAATCCGGCACTGCGGCGGCGCACGCTGGACGCGCTCGGGCGACTGAGCCGCGATCAATTTGCGCGCGAAGGGGACGACGAGATCCGCTCGCGCATGGAGCAGGCCGAACTCGCCTATCGCATGCAGAGCAGCGTGCCGGAGGCGCTCGATCTGTCCGACGAGTCGGAGGAGGTATTCGAACTCTACGGCGAGGACGCGCGCACTCCCGGCACCTACGCCGCCAATTGCCTGCTGGCACGTCGCCTAGCGGAACGCGGAGTACGCTTCGTTCAACTCTTCCATCCGGGCTGGGATCAGCATGGCGACCTTCCGGCCGCAATTCGTAGGCAGTGCAAGGAAACCGATCAGGCTTCCGCCGCGCTCGTGCACGACCTCGCGCGGCGGGGCCTGCTCGAGGACACCTTGGTGGTCTGGGGTGGCGAGTTCGGCCGGACCAGTTACTCGCAGGGGAAACTCACGGCCGACAACTACGGCCGCGACCACCACCCGCGCTGCTTCAGCGTTTGGATGGCCGGCGCGGGCGTGAAGCAGGGTTTTTCCTTCGGCGAGACCGACGACTTCGGGTACAACATTCCGGACGTGGAGACTCAGGGCGTACACGTCCACGACCTCAACGCCACTCTCCTCCACCTGCTTGGCGTGGATCATCGCAGCCTGACCTACCGCTTCCAAGGCCGCGACTTCCGACTGACGGACGTGCACGGTCGCGTCGTTCATCAACTCTTGGCCTAACTGTTCCCAACATTCAGGATGCCCGCCTGGCTCGAAGTCTTCGGTCGGTTCCACCCGCTCCTCCTGCATCTGCCGATCGGGATGTTGGTCGGCGTGGTCGTGCTCGAGGCCGTTGCGATCGCGCGGCGGCAAGGACCGGCTCCGCGCTTGCTGGTGAACCTTGCCGCGCTCGCGGCGGTGCTGACCGCCACCACCGGTTGGCTGCTGCACAAGGAGCCGGACTACGAGAGCGGTTTCACGCTCGACTGGCACGAACGTCTCGGCATCGCGACCGCGCTGTGCGCGGTGTTGTGTGCTTTCTTGCGCGCGCGCGGTTCGAACGGCGCTTATCGCGCGGCTTTGCTCGTGACGGTCGCGCTGATCGTTCCTGCTGGCCACTTCGGCGCGCGCATGACGCATGGGGAAGGATTTCTCACTGAGCCGTGGCGCGATCAGGGCGAGCCGCGGCGCACGGAGCCGGAGGTTCCGCCGGCGGCGCCCGATGAGCCCGAGGCGCGCATCCTCGCGTCCTATGCGGAGCAGATCGCGCCCTTGTTCGAGGCGCGCTGCATCACTTGCCACGGTGAGCGCAAGAAGAAGGGCGGACTGCGGCTGGACTCGCCCGAACTCATCCTCAAGGGCGGCCGCGGCGGCGACGCTCTGATCGCCGGCGATGCGGAGGAGAGCGAAATGCTGATCCGCCTGTTGCTGCCGATGGACGACGAAGATCGCATGCCGCCGGAGCACAAGACGCAGCCGACCGACGACGAGATCGCCTTGGTGCGCGCGTGGATCGCCGCGGGCGCTTCCTTTGATGCGTCCTTCGAACTCGGAGAGGGCGCCGTGTTGCCGGCGCCGCCGGTCGCCGCAGAGACCGACACGCTCGGGCCCGCCTCCCCGCGCGCGATCGCCGCATTGACCGAGCGTTTGGTGCACGTGCAACCGGTTTCCGAAGCCTCGCACGAGTTGTGGGTGGATTTCGCCGCGCCGGCGACGACGATCCGCGATGAAGACGCGCGCAAACTGCTCGAACCCTTGAGCGATCACGTCGCTGAGCTCTCGCTTGCGCGCACTCGCGTGAGTGATCGCGTGATGGAGGTCGTCGGCGATATGCCGCGGCTGCGCCGGCTGGATTTGCGCCAAACCGCGATCAGCGACGCTGGTCTCGCGAAGCTGCGCGGGCATCACGCGCTGGAAGAACTCGTGCTCTCACGTACGCAGATCGGCGATGCCGCGCTCGAAACGCTGCTCGCGCTGCCGACGCTCGAGCGCCTGTGGATCTGGGAAACGAATTTTTCGAGCGCAGCCGTGGAGCGCTTGCGCGCCGAGCGCCCCGAGCTCGTGGTGGACACCGGAGATCCGGCGCCAGCAGCCGTGCTCGAAGCCGAAGGTGAACTCGTTTTCAGCAACGACGCGCCCTCCGTCGACGCGCCGCCGGTGATCGAAGGCTTGGAGCCGGTGAACACCGTGTGCCCCGTGTCCGGTGATCCGATCGTCGCGAAGTACTCGATTCTGTTCGAAGGCCGCGTGATCGCCTTCTGCTGCCCGAACTGTCCCAAGCAGTTCTGGGCCGATCCGGAAGCCTTCCGCGCCAAGTTGCCCTGATATCCTGGGCCACCGATGGCTGCGATCCGCACCTTGGAGCAGGACGGCGTCGCGCTGCTGCGCGCGCTCGAGGAGAACGGCTCCGCGCTCCGGGCGGACTGGACGGGGGAAGTACCCGACGACGAGCAAGCGCTCGCAATCTGGCGCGCGATGCTGACCACGCGCCTGCTCGACGACCGCATGCTCAAGTTGCAGCGTCAAGGGCGTGTCGCCTTCGTCGGCACCTCGACCGGCAGTGAAGCCGCGATCCACGGATCCGCTGCGGCCTTCGCGGCGGAGGACTGGATTTTCAGCGGCCTGCGCGAAGGGGGCGCCGCCGTCCAGCGCGGCATGCCGATCGCGGAGTACGTCGCCCACATGTTCGGCAACGCCGAGGACACCGCGAAGGGGCGTCAGATGCCGAACCACTTCCAGTGCCGGGAAGCCAACTTCGTGTCTTGGTCGAGCGTGATCGGCACCCAACTGCCGCACGCTGCCGGCGTGGCGCTGGCTTTCCGACGCCGGAGCGAGCCGAAAGTGGTCTGCGGCTATTGCGGCGACGGCGCGACCTCCTCCTCCGGATTCCACAGTGCTCTTAACTTTGCGGCTGTTTACAAGGCTCCGATCGTGTTCGTGGTCATCGACAACGGCTGGGCGATCTCGGTCCCCAGCGCAAAGCAAACTTCAGCAATTTCCTATGGAGCCAAGGCTCGCGCCTACGGAATGCCTGGAGTTGACGTAGACGGCAACGACTTCGTTGCCGTGCTCGCCGCCACCCTCGAGGCTGCCGCGCGCGCGCGCCGCGGCGACGGCCCGAGCCTGGTCTGCCTGCGTACTTACAGGATAGGGGGCCACTCGTCCTCGGACGATCCCACCCGCTACCGCGAGGCCGCCGAGGTGGAGTACTGGAGCCAGCGCGATCCGCTCGCGCGCGCCGAGTCCTACCTTCGCGCGCGTGGCGTCATGGACGATCAGCGCCTCGAGCAGTCCACCAGCGAAATCAACACGCAGATCGCAGCAGCAGTGGAACATGCTGAAGCGGTCGGCCCGCCGCCGCTCGAAACCTTGGTCGAGGACGTGTACGCCGCCCCGCCGCGGCATCTCACGCGCCAAGTCGTGGATGCGCTGCGCATCCGCGACGAGCAAGGCGAAGCCGCCAAGATTCAGGGCAAGTTTCCGCTCTGAGCGCGCTGCGGCTGCGTCTCATTCTCAAGAGTACG
>JAQBVK010000131.1 GCA_027623585.1 Planctomycetota bacterium | reverse complement strand
CGGGCGGTGGCCGCCTCCTCCTCTCCGGCCCCGTGCCCTTGAACCTGCCCGTCGTCTTCACGCGCATCAGCGCGTTGCGGCGCGAGCCGGTGGACGTGAACTCGTGCGCGCCCGAGATTCTCGAGGCGCTGGCGCTGGGAGTGAGTTTTTCCGGCGGCACTCCGGTGGCTTCGGATCGTCCAGTCAGTGGCCGCCCCGGCCGCGAGTGGGTGAATCCCTCCGAGGCGCGCGACTTCGCTGCCCGGGTGATGGTCGCGCGTCCCTTGCACGGTCCCGACGACTTGTGGGCGCGCGTGCTCGCGCCGATGGCCGAAGCTGGACGCCTGAGCGACCTCGATGCGTGGGCACTGTGGGTGAATTCGATGGACCCGACCCACGGCTCGCTTCGCCAGAGCACGACTTCCTTCACCTATCGCAGCGGTGACCGGTATTTGATGAGGGTGCAAACCGCGGTGCGCTCGCGGCTCGGCCGCAGTCTCGCGCGTCGCTCGGAGCGCCTCGAGGTGGAAGTCGCGCCCGATGGGCCGCTGACCTCCTTGGTGCTCGACCAGGTGTTTCTCGACGACGCCACGCGCTGGGGCCAGGGACTGCATCGGGTCACTTCCTTGCCGAACGCACTTGGGCGGATGCGCAGCGGTTTCGCGACCACCGTGAGCACGCCGACGCTGCGCATGGGAACGCTCTCGCAGATCGGGCGCGTGTTGCCCGAGGAAGCTCCCGAAGACTTTGCGTTGATCCCCGAGCCGGTTTCCGAGCCGGATGCGTGGGGTCCGAACACTCAAGGCCGCATCGAACACTTCGACTTCGAACCCACGCCACTCGGACGCCAGATCGGGCGCCGCGGCCCGCTGGCCGAGAGCCTTTCCCAATGGAACCTGCCCATGGCGAACGGTTTCAGCGAGATCGAGCCGCTCGCGGTGGAGGCTTGGTTCGAAGCCCAGAACGGCCTCAGCGATGCCGTGCTGTTCGACGTCGCTGGCACGGAGTTGCGTCGCAATCGCTTCGCCGCATCCTTCGAGGAAGGAGAGCTCTTGCTGCGCGCGTGGGATGCCGCGGGGGACGACCCCTTCGATCCGGACGGCCTGGAGCAGGCGTGGACGGTGCGCATCGATCCGAACGAGTACCCGCTCGACGATCGGCCCTATCACCTGAGCGCTTTGCTGCGCGGGGTCGGTCCCGGCGGCGTCCAGTTCGCAGTCGACGGCGTGACGCGCGGACTCGAAGATGGACGCACCTGGCTGACGTCTCCGGCGCAGGCTTACGCGCCGGGCGATCTGGGCGGTCAACTGAACGTCGAGAGCACGGAGGGCTTCCCGAGTTACGGTTCCCTGTTGTGCGGCGGCGAAGTCTTCGAATACTCCTCGAAGACGCAGACTTCCTTCATTCTCGATCGCAGCAGCGGCAGCGCCGCGAACTCGTACCTCGGGGGCCGCGCGGTGCGCGAGCAGAGCGACACCTTCGCGCTCGCGCTCGACACTTCGCACCCGGTGGGTTCGGGCGTCGAACTCTACGGCTACAGCGCGGTGATCGACCGCGACCTCGCGCCCGGCGGCGGTACCCTCTCCGGCAGCGTCGGACCTTGGTCGCTCGCGGTCGCGGAAAAGGGCATCGATGACCTCAACCTGATCCTGCTCGGTGGCTTCCCGCTCAACGTCGGCAAGGGCATCGGACCGACGTGGATCGGGGAACTGGAGCTGACGCCGTTCCTCGCAGGCGACGAGTACTACGCCGAAGCCTTCCAATCGGACGGCGGCTATCTCGTGATTTGGCAGACCTACAACTGGTTCGTCAACGGCGCCGAAGCGCTGATGGAAGACGGTTCGCGGCTCGGCGGTCTCGAGGTCGTGAAGTACGACCAGCGCCAGGGCACCACCGTGCGCATCACCGAGCGCAACGTGCTGACGCCGCGCTACGAGGCGACTCGCGACAACGACGTCTACAACCCGGACGGCAACTCCTTCGTGATGGAGTGGAACCCCGCGCTGTTCACTGCCGCCGGACCGATCGCGGAGAACCCGCGCCACCGAGTCCACGTGATGCCGATTTCGATCAAGGGCAACGGCGTCTCGGATCTCGCTTACGTGCCCGGCGTGGAAGAGTTCTCGGCCTTCGTGCAGATCAGCACCAGCGGCGATTCCTCGCTCACCGAGTGGGTGCGCTACGACAGCATCCTCAACAATTGCTTCCTGCGTGACGACTGGGACGCGATCAGCTACGCGATCCGCAACTACTACTCAGATACCCCGGAAGACCTCGAACCCGGTGGCGGCGGCGGCGGCGGCGGCGGCGGCGGTGGAGGAAGTGGTGGTGGGGGAGCCGACGGCGGACTGCCCGGCGGGGGCGGTACGGGACCGGTCGAGAATCGTTCGCGCGGCATCGCCTTCGGCGACGGCGAGATCCTTTCCGCTCCCCTTTCGACCGGCTTGCCTCCAGTTCCGGATCTGAACGCGCCTGCGCGTGAAGCTCGCGCCGCGAGCGCGAGCGCTGCCTCGCAGCAACAAGAACCGACCAACGAGTACGAGTTCCGGCCCACGATCGGCGATCCCGTTGCCGACCGCGACGACATTCTCGAGCAGATGTTCGAGGACTTCGACTTCCGCGGGACGATGGGCACCTTCGACCATCCGCAAGAGGCCGGCGCGTTGCTGATCCCGGTGGTCACGACCATGCGCGGAGCCAACGCGGCGACCGGTTACGTCGGCCGCCTCGATCGCGTCGCCGTGATGCAGCCGCAGTCCGGCGATGCCGCGCCGGATTGGTTCACCGTGGAGTGGGCGCAAGCCCCGTACCTGCGCGAGCGCGTGCGGCAGAACGTGACCTACGTCGCCTTCGACACGCATCCTGGCATTCCGTATCTGGGCAGCGACTTCGAAGCTCTCGACGCGGCGGGTCAGAACAACGACATCCGTAATTATTCGCGCATGGTCAAGTTCCCGAGTCGCGAACGCCCGCGCCATCTCGAGTCGATGACCTGGGGCGCCGACGTCACCGGGGGCGCCAACTTCGACGGTTTCGTGGACGAGGCCACGGTGCACACCGTGGGCGGCTTCGGCAATCCGAGTTCACCGCTCGGACGCGCCAGCTTGGTGCTTGATGAAGAATTAACCGAAGGCGAGGCGAATACGCTGCTGGTCTCGCCGTGGATGGTGCTGGTCGACGGGTATCCGACCTACGCGCCCACCCAAGGCGCCTTCCTTCAACAGCTCGAGCCCTTCGGTTTGCTCGAGGTGGACGGCGAACGCATCGCCTACGTCGAAGTGGATCCCGCCGCGGGCCGCATCTCGATTGCTCCGAACGGCCGCGGACTGCACGGTACCGAGCGGCGCGCCCATACCGACGGCGCCACGGTGCATCTTGCCGACGCGCGCTACGCCACGACGCTGTCGGCGGATCTTGGAGCCACCAGCGCGTTCATCCCGGTGCCCGACGGCAACTCGCTCGCGCGCGGCGGTCTGCTCCTGATCGGCGAAGAGTTAATGCACGCGCCCGTGCATCCAGCGGGCGGCGTCCAGGTCGCGATGCCGCGCCAGCGGCCCGAGGAGGGCAGCTTCGGAGAGGGTGACGGCGCGCTCCGCGGGCGATTCGGCACGCTCCCGCAGCCACACCAGGCCGGTGAACTCGTCTATTCCTTCCCCACTCGGTGGATGGACGGTTGGGAACCGCGCTGCGACGACCCCGCCATGACCTGGCTCGAGCTCGGCTTCGAGGCACCGAATGCCTCCTGGCGCGGCATCGGATGGCAGGCCGAGATTCCGAATGGAACGCAACGCGTACTCGCGCTCGCGCGCAGCGGCACCGCGCGCTGGGACGATGACCCGGATCGCACTCCGGGACTGGTCCTGATCGAACGGGGCGAGCGCGTCGACGGCGGGTTCGTGCCGCTCAACCTGCGTGACGATCGCCTCGAACTGCGCTTTTTCTTCGACTGGCAGTCCGGCTCCTTCGACCCGGTGACCTTCACCGCTGTGGGCTGGACGCAGACGCCGCGGATTCGCCGCATCGTCTTGGATTACCTCGCGGAGACACGCATCGAGCACTCGGTGGAGGTGATCGAGTGAGCGCGCCGGGACGGACGCGCCGATCCGGCATGACGCTGGCCGAAGTGCTGGTGGCTCTGCTGTTGTTCGGCATCCTGGCCTCCTTCGTGGTCAGCGTGGTGAATTCCGTGTTGAACCTTTGGCAAGCCGGCGAACGACGCGGCCGCGGCGACCTGGTATTTGCCGCCGCCACTGAACGCCTGCGCGCCGACGTGCTCGCGGCACACACCGGTCCGCGCGGCTGGATGATCCTCGACGACTGGCAAGCGGAGCCCGAGCTGGGGGGCGAACCGGCCTGGCGCCTGCCGCGCCTTCGTTTCCTCGCCGAGGGCGCCGCCTTTCCGGAAGCCGACCTGAGCGGTCGCGGCGCGGTCGAAGTGGCGTGGATGCTGGTGCCCGAACCGGATCCCGGCACGCGTTTTACGCGCCTGGTGCGGATCGTGCAGCCGGAGAGTTCGCCGCGTTCGCTGCTCGAAGAAACTTGGATCACCACTCTCGCGCGTTCCGGTGCTGGGCTCGTGGTGCTGGACGGCGTGCTACACGCGTCCTTCGGCGCGCGTGAGGCTGCGGGTGATGACGCAAAGTCTAAGCTGCGCATCGACCCCTACGCGCCTTACGGCTTTCCGATCGAATTCGATTTCGCGGTCGAACGCGTCAGCGGCGGGCAGCGACGCAAGCCGCCGCTCCTCGATGACCCGATCACCGATCAAGTGGGCTCGCTGTCGCTGCGTGGCGGCGCGCCCTTTGCGATGCCGGAGCGCGTGATGATTGGTCACGAATGGATGCGTCTCGGCGGCACTTGGCCACGCTTCATGGCGAGCGAGCGCGGCGCGCGTGGCACGATGGCCAAACCACACCAGCGCGGTGAACCGGTTTGGCTCCCGGAGCTCGATGCCTGCGTCGCGCCGTTGATCGCAAGCGGCCGGAGGCTGCCGTGAAGAATCGCGCCGGCATGACCTTGATCGAAGTCCTGATCGCGATGGCGATCTTCATCTTCGGCGTCACCGCAGTGCTCGGCCTTTTCCAACTCGGCGGCGGCCTCGAGGCGCGCGCGCGCGTCGAAGCCGAACTCGCACCTGCGATCGAACCGCTGATCCGCACCCTGCGAGAAGAGACCTGGCGTCAAGACGCGCAGGGCGCTTGGCTGCCCCCTGCTCCGCCGAGCGGAGATGCGGTTCCGGGCGCCCCGGATTACCACTACGATCTGATCGTGTATCCTGGTTCTCTCGATCATCCGGATCTGGTGCGCGCGCAATTGCGATTCTGGCGCACCGCACCCGACCGAGTGCTCGCCCAGTCGTCCTTCTTGCTCCCGCGACGCATCCCGGTCGAGCGCCGCCTTCAGAAACGTCCATGAGCGCTCTCCTCCTCCTCGCCCTGCTCGCCTCGCCCTTCGTCCAGCAACCGAACGTAGGCGCTGATGGCGATGAACTCGTGCGTCTGCGCGACGGCCGCCTGCTGGTCGGCGTCGTCGAAGAGCACGACCTCGACGGCTTGCAACTCGGACTCGCGCGCTCCGGCGGACGACTGCGGCTTGCGTGGAACGACCTGTTCCCGGGCGAGGCCGAGCGGCTGCGCGCCCACTTCGGCTACGTCATCGAGGTTTCGGTGCCGACCACGACTGCGCATCGCGTGCTGCTCCAGAACGGGAAGGAAGTCATCGGACGCATCCTGCGGCAGGACGCGGGCGGCATCGAAGTCCGCACGCTCGACGCCACCGTGCTGATCCCGCCGCGCATGGTCGCGGCACCGCCCGAGGAAATCGTCGTGGACGCGGCGACCGTGCTGACTCCGGAGCAGTTCTACGCCGAGCGATTGCCCGCGATCGCCGCCGACGACGGCTATGCGCAGTTCCTGTTTGCGCAGGAGCTCGAGCAGATGTTCGCCTTGGATCGCGCGAAGGAGCGGTACTCCGCTTCCCGTGTGCTGGCCGCCGGCGACAATGACCAACCCCTGATCACGCGCATCGACGGCGCGCTCAAGCATCTCGACGGATTGATCCTCAACCAGGCCGAAGCCGCCGCGCTCGAGGCGATCCGCCGCGGAATGTATCGCGAGAAGTTCGAAGAAGCCGAAGCCGGACTGATCGCCTTCGCGAGTGACTTCCCGCAGCCGCGGCTGAGAGATGAGTTCAACAAACTCCGAGGCGTCTTCCAGTCCGAGCGCGAGAAGGCCATCACGCGCTACTTGGCGCGCAACTGGTACGTGCGCGCGATGGACGAGATCAAACGCAAGGCGCTCGAGCGGGACGCCGGCGTGGACCAATTGCTCGCCTGGGTGGAATCCGAGTTGCCCATGCGGATTCGGCAACGCCTCGTCGCCGAGCTCGAAGGCATGGACGACGAACTCGATCCCACCCGGCTCGACGCCTTGTGGCTGCGGCGCACCGAACACAACGTCACGCGGCACCGCGCGAGCTTTGGTGCGGGCACCTGGATCCTCGGCGAAGAGCGCGCCCGCATGGGGATGGCAACCAACAAGCCCGAGGAGAAGGAGGACGGTAAGAGCGCCGCGCAGAAGGAGATGGAGGAGCGTGTGCAGCGCTACCTCAAGACCCTCGAAGCGCAGCGTCGCGCCGCCTCTGGAGGCGCCGATGAAGGCGAAGCGACGCCCGACGATTGGTGGCGCGTGGCGACCGTGACCGAACGCGCGCAGTTCTTGCTCGCCTACTACGCCGAGTACACCGGAGACTTTCAAGCCACCAGCTTCGAGTTCAAGGCGTGCCCGACCTGCGCGGGCAGCGGCGTGATCGAGTCCATTGAAACCGGCGCGCAAGGCTCGCAGAACAAGCGTCTGCGCTGTCCGAT
>JAQBVK010000130.1 GCA_027623585.1 Planctomycetota bacterium | reverse complement strand
AAGCACGACCGGGGTTCCCCGGACGCCCGGGCGGGCGGCGCGGACCTCGCGGGCAGCGCGGTGAGCAAGAAGGCGCCGCAGCCGCAGAGGCGAGCACGCCGAGCGAGGCCACCGATGAGCGTCTGGGGCACCCCGCGTGGCCGGTCGAACTCGAGACTGACCGGGTTCCCGCTTCTGATTGGGCGAAGGCGCGCGAACGCTCGGTGCTGCTGCACGGCGCAACGCTTTGGCGGGTCGACGGCAGCGCGCCGGCGATCGGCGACTTGCTGATCGTGGACGGCGTGATCCAGGCGGTCGGCGGCCGCATCTCCGCGCGCGAGGGCGTGGAGACCGTGGACGCCATCGGTTGGCACGTGATGCCCGCAGTGATCGACGCGCACTCCCACCTCGCGCTGGATTCGATCAACGAAGGCTCGATGAGCATCACCGCTGAGTGCCGCGTAGGCGAAATGCTGCACGCGCGCGACGTCGGGATCTTCCGCGCAGCCGCGGGCGGCACCGCGGTGGCGCAGGCGCTGCACGGCTCCGCGAACCCGATCGGCGGGCAAGCGGCGGTCTGGGAACTCGACTACCTCGCCGAACGGATCGCGGATCTGCGTTATCCGGACGCACCGCAGGGCATCAAGTTCGCCCTCGGCGAGAACGTCAAGCAGTCTAATGGTTCCAGCCCGACGCGGCGATTCCCGTCTTCGCGGGTCGGCGTTGAAGCGGTCTACCGCCGCGCCTTCACCGCTGCGCAAGATTATTCACGCGCGCGCGCTGCCGCCGCGGAGAGCGCCGAGCCGTTCCGCCGGGACGTGCGTCTGGAAGTGCTGGCCGACATCCTCGAAGGCCGCATCCACATCCAGTGCCACTCCTATCGGGCGGACGAGATTCAGATGTTCCTGCGCATCTGCCGAGACTTCGGGATCCTCGCACCGACTTTCCAGCACGTGCTGGAGGGCTACAAAGTCGCGCCGGAGCTGGCTGCATACGGCGCAATGGCCTCTACCTTCAGCGACTGGTGGTCCTACAAGTACGAAGTCAACGACGCGATTCCGTGGAACGTTGAAATCCTTCACAAAGCCGGCGTCACCGTTTCGATCAACTCGGACTCCGATGAAGTCATTCGGCGTCTCAACACCGAGGCGGCCAAGGCGATGCGCTACGGCGGATTGGACTGGGAGTCCGCGATGCGCACCTGCACGCAGAACAGCGCGGCTCAGCTCCACCTGCCCGAGCGGCTCGGATCGCTCGAAGTCGGCAAAGACGGCACGGTGACGGTGTACGACGCGCCGCCGCTGTCGGGCTATGCGCGCTGTGTGCTCACCATCGCTCGCGGACGGGTGCTCTACGAGCGCAGCCAAACCGCCGAGCAAGCTTGGCTCGACTACGCCGAAGCCTCGAGCAGTTTCGCTCAGGTTGAAGCCACACCGGCGCCGCGCTCACAATCCATGGCCGACGCCGCCGCCTGGGAGCGCTGGACGCGCGAGGGTCACGGACTCGCTTATCGCATCGAGGGCGCAACCATTCACACTTCGGGCCGAGCGCCGTTCGCGGGCACCGTGCTGGTGCGCGACGGGCGCTTCGTCTCGATCCACGAAGGTGAGGAGAAACTCCCGGCCGCCGCCGACGCAGTGGTGGTGGACGCCTCGGGCATGCACCTCTACCCGGGCTTCCTCAACTGTGGTGACGTCACCGGCCTTTATGAAATCGGGGCGGTGCGAAGCGCGCGCGACGATTCGGAGATTGGCGAAAATCAACCTGACTTGCTCGCCGGAAACGCGGTGCATGCCGATTCGGCGCACATCGCGGTTTCGCGCTCGAACGGGGTGGCCTACGTCCTACTCACACCCGCCGGCGGAACCGTGCGTGGCCAAGCTTCGCTGATTCAACTCGCCGGCATCACCTCCGAAGATCTCGTGGTGGAACCGAGCATCGGCCTGTTGCTCGACTTCCCGCGCGCGGGGCGCATGGATCCGAAGAAGGGGCCCGCCGAACCGCGCGGCCTCGCAGACCTGAACAAATTCTTCGATGAAGCTTTGAACTACGGTGAGACTGCGGATCGCGTACTTGCTGCTGGACAAAATCTCGAAGCGCGCGATCCGCGTCTGGAAGCCCTGCTGCCTTTCGCTCGCGGCGAACGCCCGCTGATCGTCGAAGCCTCCGACGCTGCGACGATGATGGCCGCGCGGGCTTGGGCGCGCGAGCGCAAGTTGGAGGTCATCTGGCTGGGCGCCCGCGAGGCGTGGAAGATTGCCGGCTTCCTCGGCGCCGACGGCGCACGCGTAATCACCGGCCCCGTGCACGCGCTGCCTTCCTCCGATACCGAGCCCTTCGACGCGCCGTTCCGCAACGCCTCGGTGCTCAGCGCCGCGGGTTGCACCGTCGCGCTGCGCACGGCGGATCCGGAATTCACCCGCAACCTTCCTTATCAAGCCGCCACGGCCGCCGCCTTCGGGCTCGGACGCGACCAAGCGCTGCACGCGCTGACGCTCGGCGCCGCGGAGACCTTGGGAGTGAGCGAGCTGGTCGGCACGATCGAGCCGGGCAAGGTCGCGAGCTTCTTTCTGTGCGAAGGCGACCCGCTCGACTTCGGCTTGGTGGTCCGCATGTGGATCGGCGGGCGCGAGCAACCCACGGGAAACCGCCAAAGCGAGCTGCGAGAGCGCTATCTGCGCCGTCTCGCGCCCCGGTAGAATCTCAACGGTGACGAAAATCGGAGAGATCTTTCGCATTCCGCCCGACTGCGGCGCGGAGGACGCGCAACGTGGCTTCTCGGCCATGGCGCGGGCGATGGCCCCGTCCAGCATCTTGACGATCGCGAACGAGATTCGCGAACTGAAGGAGGCCGGCGTCGCGGTCGCCGACATGACCGTCGGCGATTTCTCGCCCGAACAGTTCCCGATCCCCGCGCGGCTGCGCGAGTTGGTCGAGGAAGAACTCAAAGCCGGACGCACCAACTATCCGCCTTCGCAGGGTGAGAAGGCATTGCGCGAGGCCGTGCGAGCGCACGTGCTCGAAACGCAGGACATCGACTACCCGCTCGACGGCATCGTGATCGTCGGCGGTGGACGTCCCGCTCTCTACAGCGTTTACCGCGTGCTTCTCGATCCCGGCGAGCTGGTGCTGTTTCCGGTTCCGTCCTGGAACAACAACAACTTCGCCGAGGTCTGCCAAGTCCGCACGCGCGCCGTGCTGGCACGCCCGGAGGACGCGTTCCAACCGACTGCCGCCATGCTCGCCCCGCACGTTCGCGAGGCGCGGCTGATCGTGTTGAACTCACCGCAAAATCCGTCTGGCGGCGTAATGCGCCGCGCCGAGATGGAAGCCTTCGGACGCTTGCTGGTGGCCGAGAACGCGCGCCGCGCCGAAACCGGCGAACGCCCGCTCTACTTGATGTTCGACCAGATCTACCAGGGTTTGGTCTTCCCTGGCCACGAGCACTTCTCGCCGGTGCAGTTGGTGCCCGAGTGCGCGCCATGGGTGCTGCACGTGGACGGCATCTCGAAGAACTACTGCGCCACCGGCCTTCGTTGCGGATGGCTGGTCGGTCCGCCCGCCATCGTGCGCAAGGTCACGGCCCTGCTCACGCACGTCGGGGCGTGGGCCCCGCGCCCCGTCCAGACCGCCACCGCGCGCTTCCTGCGCGAACGCTCGGTCCTCACTGCGTGGCAGCAGAACGTGACCACGCGCGTGCGCGAGCGGCTCGACGCCCTGCACGAGGTGATGCAGACCCTGCGCTCGGAGGGCTTCCCCGTGGATGCGATCGAGCCGCAGGGCGCGATCTACATGTCGGTACGCTTCCAGTTGGCCGGCCGGCGCACCGCCGGAGGACGCGTGCTCGCCGGCGGCGAGGCAACGCGCGCCTGGTTGCTGCGGGAATCGAGCTTCGCGCTGGTCCCCTTCTCCGCTTTCGGCGTGGCGCCAGAGGATGAAGACGGCTGGTTCCGCGCGAGCGTCGGCGCAGTGTCCGTGCAGGACGTGCGCGATGCGCTGCCGCGCCTGCGCCGCGCCCTTTCCTCCTTGCTGCCGGCCTGAGGCTCGCCCTTGGCTCCTCACCGCGCGCCGAAGGAAAAGCTCGACCCTCGACAGCGATACGAGTTCGGAGAGGGCGAGCACGCCACCCGCATCGCGCCCTCCTTCGCCACGCTGTGCCTCGGCGGACTCGCTCTGCTCACCACCGCGGGAGCGTGGGCGCCGGCGCTGCGCTGGCTCGCCTGGATCGACCTGCCCTTCGCCTTCGTGCTGTTCACGCTCTGCGCGTGGATTTCGCTGACCGATCAGCGAGAAACCGCGAAGTCCTTGCCAGGACTGATCGCGAGCGCGGTGGCGGTGGCGATCTCCGTGATCCACCTGATGATCGATCCCGCCCATCCGTGGGCGGGCTGAAGCCGCCTCGGCGGTTCAGGGCCGTCGAATCAAGAACGCAGCCTCAGCGCATTCTTCGCCGTTGAGGAAGAAGCGGACGCACCCGGGGCCGTCCACCAACGGCGCGGCTTTGCGATCAAAGACGCGTTCGCGCACGATCAAGCGCACCGTGTCGCGCGCGGGTAGCAGGTAGGTTCCCGCCTGCACCCGCTGGCGACGGGGCCGCCCCGCGAGCTTGCCCGTAGTCTCGATCTCGTACACGAGATGAGCCGAGGCCTGCTCGCCGAGGTTCCTGACCACGAGATCGAAGATCAGATTACTCGGAGGAAAGATTTCCTTCGAACCGCGAAGACTCGCCTGCATTTCAACGCGAAGTTCCCGCAAGTCCAGGGCTTGCAGCGCGCGCGGGTCACCGGCCTTGAGCAGAGTACGCAGGCCGCGGCGTGCAATCATTCCCATTTGCGGTCCGGCGTCCTCCTCTCGCCAGCGATGAAGCAGGGCGAGAACGAGTTGTGGGCTCCCATGGCTGACGTCGTTGAGAGCGTTCCCGAGCGCGCCGGCGACGCGCGGATCCACTTCGCCACGCATCGCGTCGAACAACGGCACCAGCAAACTCGGAGTTTCGTCCGCCCAGCTCAGATGTGCGGCCCAAGTACCCCGCGGCCGCAGCGCCACCACCACTGCGCGCCGGACCTCCGGATTGGGATCGACGATCCAAGCTTGCAGCAGTTGCAAGATTGCCGGACCGAGACGTTCCGCCCAGGGGCGTAGTCCGAACGCTGGCAAGGAATCGGTGAGCGAGGGATCAGCGCCCGCGCACCACTCGCGCAATTGATCCAAGGCGATGTCCGCACCGCCATCGGCCACGAGCCGCGTCCAGGCTCCGGGCAAGAAAAAGCGCACGCGCGAGTCGGCAACTTCGAACAACTTGCGTAGCGCCTGGTGCGGCTCAGCGGCCTCCGCCGCATATTCGCTAAGCAGCCCATGAAGCATTTCCCACTGTTGGTACAGAGTGCTCTGATAGAAGCCTCGCGCCTGCGCAGTGGCCGCCAATCGACCCGCACCCGGCAGCCCCGCGCTCCAAGCTTCGGCTTCGAGCAAGGCGAGCAAGCCGCCCGCCGCAGATTCCGGGCGCGCCGCCTTCAAGCCAACTCGCGGCTCAACCAGCGCAAGGCTTCGAGTACGGCCGGCGTCGGGTAGGGCCGGGCGCACTCGTCCACGCGCAGGATCGCGCCCCCCGTCGCGCGCGCTCGAATGCGCGCAAGGAACAGTTGGCTGAAGCCGCCGTCGGCCGCCAGCATTTCGATCAGCCAACCGTCCTCGGACGCGTAGGCATCCTTGAACTCGCAGACTTGATGCGGTTCAGGATTCATGTGGCGACGGCCGCGGAGCTCGTAGAGCCGGTCGCGCGCGGGAACTGCGGAGAGGAAGAAGGTCTGCATCGCTGCGGATTGGGACAGGGGCAGGTGCGGGCGCGCCGAGCGGAGTTCCGCGCGGTAGCGCCAAATCGTGCGGCCTTCCGCGAGCCAGCGCCGTTCGTAGCGCGTGCGAAACGCCCGCGGTGGGTCGGCAGCGGGTTGCTCGGCAGCGAAAGCCGAATCGGCGGCAAAGGATTCCGCCATCTCGCGCGCGAAGCTCTCTTGATCAGTGACGAGTTCGAATCGTCCGCCGGGCGCGAGCGCGGAGGCCAGCCCGTTTCGGAACTCCTCATCGGTGAGGCGATGCTTCGCATGGCTGCGTTTCGGCCACGGCATCGGAAACTGCATCAACACGCGGTGCGCGGCGCCGGGTGGGACGATTTCGCGGAGCAGGTATCGCGCATCACCTCGCACCAAGCGAACGCGCTCGGAGCACCCGGCTTCCACGACTGCGCGAGCGGCGCGCGCCATGCACTCGGGCGGCAGTTCGAAGGCGAGAAAGTTCCACTCCGGCCGCTGAGTCGCCCACCAGGCCAAGGCTTCTCCCCCTCCGAATCCGATCTCGATCGCGAGCGGCGCGCGCCGGCCGTAGATCCGCTCCAGGTCGAGCGGAAACTCGCTCGACTGTTGCGCGGGACGCAGCAGGGCGGCTGCAAGATCCGTCGGCCGCAGCTTCACGGCGTGCGCCAGGAAGGATCGCGAGCGAGCGCTTCGAGGACCTCGCAGGCGGCCCGCACCGCGCGCAAGCCGTCTTCGCCGGTGACGCAAGGCGGACGTCCTTCACGCACCGCGCCGACGAAGTCCTCGAGCTCCGCGCGCAGGGGTTCGTCGTCTTTCAGGCTCAACTCCTCGGTTTGCAGCAGATCGCGGAAGGCAGCCTGCGGATTCTCCGACTCCGAGGCCGCGGCCACGGCCTCAGGGCTGAAGCCGGGCGCCTTGCGCACCAGCAACGCGTATCGATCCTGACTATCCACGGAGACGTAACAGTCTGGACCGAACACGCGGAACCGCCGCATCGGCTTCAGGGAGAGGCGCGAGGCCGTGAGGTTGGCAGCGGCGCCATTCGCGAAGCGCAAGCGCACGGATGCGATG
>JAQBVK010000129.1 GCA_027623585.1 Planctomycetota bacterium | reverse complement strand
CGCGGGAGCGATCCGGCGCGGCGCGGCGCGCTGCGTTCAGGACCGGAAGCGCGGGAAACTCCACGCCGCCATCCTGGGAAGCGGATTCAGGGGACGACCGTGAAGACAAAAGTGTCCTGGTTCATCGCTCCCGCAGCCGGAGTGCCGACGAAAACCTCCAGCTTCGGACTCACCAGTGGAGCGCCGGACGGAATCGGCAGACTGATGGTGACCGATTTCGTCGCGCCCGCGTTCACGCTCACGGCGGTGGGGCCGTAAAGCCAGCCCGTGGACGGGTAGTAGCTTCCGTTCGGAAGCTTGATTCGCGCCACCACGAAGAGGTTCTGCGAGAAGGCTTGGGTATTGGTCACGCGCACCGGCACCAACCAAGTGAAATTGCGCTGCGCGTAGATCGTATTGGGTTGCGCAGCGACCAGCGCCAAGGGCACCGAACCGTCGTCTTCCTCCGAGGAGACGCAGGCATTGGTGATCTTGTCACCGGTGGTGGTGAAGATGTCGTTGGCCGCGTTGCCGCTCGCGGCGAACACGACCTTGCCGAATCCGGCCGCCGGAGCGGTCCAATCCATGGTCCAGGAGTTGCCGTTCGGCGTGCCGGGCTTGGTGCCGACGTCCGTGTGCATCACGTATTCGACGGATCCCGCGCCCAACAGCAGTTGGGTGTTGTTCGGATCCGTGACCGTGAAGCTACCAGCCTGCCCGCCGGCAGGATCTTGGGCCACGATTTCGAAGCCCCAGCGCATGGCGGTGGACTGCGTGAGCGAAACCGTGATCGTGTAAGTCGCGCCCGGCGTGTAGACCACGGGCACGCCACTCAAGGTCAGGCTCGCGTTCGACGAATTGACGATGCCGGAGTGGCACTGCGTACAGTTCGCATAGTTGGGCCGATTGGAAGCCATTCCGGTCGGGGGGCCGGAACTGAACAAGGGGGTCGCTTCCACCGCGACGGTGAGAGCCGCGGCAGAAGCGATGAGGACGAGGGGACGGAAACGAGGAGACATGGGTCTGTGCGGAACGGGGACTACTGCGGGGTCACAGCGTCCGCGAGCCGGTAGGAGGGTGAGCTCGGTTTGAACGAGGCCACCGCCACCTTGCCGGTTCCGGGCGCGCGATCACAAGTGAAGGTCATCGTGTAGGCCGAGCCCCAGCGAACCGCGTTGTGATTCGGGTCCTGAGCCCAGGTACCGGTGTACCAGCCGAGGACGCGCGGCTTGCCGCCGAGCGGGCCGTCCACCTCGGTCCAGTCGGTGTCGTAGATCGACTCACCACTGTGGTACGCGATGTCGTGGAAGCTGCGGGCGGTCCCGTTGACGGAGGGCGAAATCGGCACGCCGAGGGCGCGGGCGGCGAGGTCGCTGTCACGGTTGTATACGACGTAGACGTAGGTCCACGAGTTCGCCGAATTTTGGATCGCCTTGCTCGCGACGAAGATCGCGCCGTCCTGCGGGAAGGCGATTTCGGAGACCATCACGCTGGGGTCGGCCGCTTGCCAAGCATCGACGATCGTCTTCTGACGAACGGTCGAAGACACGAAGCTTGGACTCCAGGGTGCGCTGCCGGCGTTGAAACGAATCTCACGATACGCCACGTTGTTGTCGCCGTTGCCGATCTTGGCGGTGTCTTCGGGGTGCACGTATTGCGCATCCACGAAGTAGCGCGCGCCGACGTTGAGCGCCGGGTCGATCATGGCGTTCGGGGCCTGAATGCGGCCTCCGAGGCTGCCGCCTGAGGAATTCAGCGAGGGCGGGTACGGGAAGTAACCGTCGTAAGGATTGACGTCGCTGCGCGGCCCGAGTCCTCCCTGCGAACCGTTCAGGCTCGCGGTGTACGGATCGGAACACATGATGCCCAGGGTCGTGCCGTTGGTCGGCTGACAGGTTCCGCAGAGGTTCTGGTTGAGGGTCGAGAAACCGTGCTTCAGCCAGCTCAGAGCCACTTGCTCGAGGACGCCGTCTTTGAGGCGATAGATCGTCGCTCCCATGACGGGGTGAACGTTGGTGTTCGCACTCCAAGTCAAGACTTCGGTTCCAATGTTGCAGGAAACTGTGCCGAAGGCGTACGAAGAGAGGCCACCAGAAGTGCCGTACTTCAACCAGTCGGGGATGTCCCCCACGATGAGGTCGGGTTGGCCCGCGTTCGGGGCCACCGGGCCGGCGTCTGCGCGGGTCGAGATCCCAGCGGCAGCCACTCCAACGAGCAGCAACGCGGGGACGAGGAAAGGAAGTCTGTCTTTGAACATCGTGCTTTCGTGGGTGTTGATGGAATCCAGGCTAGAAAGGCCAGTGTATCAGCCAGAACAACCCCCATCCGCGCCACCGGTGTGGGGTGGCCCTCAAGCCTACCTCAGAACAAGCTCCGGCAGAAAAAAAGTGACCGAGCCGCCCGGAGGCCGGACGGCTCGGATAACGCGAAATGGGGCTGCCTAGAAGTCCCGCTGACCTTCGCGGTGCTTGGTGTCCTGGTTTGCGCTGCCGACGCTGCGCTCGATCCGCACGCTGGTCCCGGTACCGGAGAACTCGACCTTGACCTCCGATCCATACTTCTCGATCGCCTCAGCCCGCAGGCGGTCGCGTTCCGCGGCGGGCGTGGCTTCCGGATAGCCCAGCTGGACGCTGGTGTGCATTTTTCCGTCCCGGCCGTTCTGCGGGAGAGTCAAGTCGAAGCGGGGCGCGCGCAACTCGAGGTCCAGGCCGAGCATCTGCGCCTTCAGATCCTTCATCAAATCCTGGTGGCGAAGCTGTAGGCGTTCGAGTTGCTCGCGCATCTCTTCCAACTGCGGCGCGAAGTCCTCGAAATCGAAACCGCGAAGCCGTGCGCGCGGGCTCGGCAAATCGGACTCGCGATCGTCCCAAGCTTGGCTCTCGCGTGGGACGAATTCGCGGATGTCGAGATGCAACTCCTCTTCCGCCGTCCCGCGGGCCGGCGGCGGAGCAACCGGCGGGAGCAGGTCGAAGCGCGGGCGCGGTGGCACCTCGCCGCCGCCATTCCAACTCGTCGGCGGACGACGACCCAGGACGCCGAGGATTTCTTTCACTTGATCGCCGCGCACCAGCCGGATCTCGACGATCTCGCCCGGCATGCGGGCGCCGATCACGGCGGCGAGCGCGCGCGCGTCGGCGACCTGCACCGCGTCGACGCGCGTGATGCGGTCGCCGACCTGGAGCCCCATCACCGCCGCAGCGGAGCGCGTCTCGACGGTGGCCACGACTGCGCCCAGTGCATCGGTCTCGCCGCTCTCGAGGGAAACGCCCAGGTAGCCGCCCTGAGCAAAAACGGGGCCGCTGGCTCTGTCATCATGCGTCGCTCGAAGTCCCCGGCAGCGGCGCCAAGTTGAGCGGCATGTTCTGGCAGTTTTCGGCCTTCGCGCTGCGCTTCGCCTTCCTGATCTGGGTCTGGTATCAGCACTACCAATTCCATCGTCGCTACGGTTTCGAGGATGCGCTGACGGTGGCGCTCAACGGCGCTCTGCTGTTCTGCGTGGTCTTCTACGTCTATCCGCTGAAGTTCCTCGCCGAAGTCCTGATCAGCGGCAACCTGGTCGGCGGCGAGGCGCCCGGCATGGATGATTCGGGACAACAGGTCATGCTGCTCTACGCAGGCGGCTTCAGCGGAATCTTCCTGGTGTTGACGCTGATGACCGGCCGCGCCTGGAAGTTGCGCGAGGAACTCGGCCTCGACGCCGCCGAGCGCGCGGCGACGCGCGGCGCCTTGCTCGGCTAGGCGGGTTCCTGCGTGATCGGACTGGGCTCCATCCTGCTAACGCTCGCGATTCCCGCGCAACCGCAGTTCGGCGGCTTCCTATTCTTCCTCATGGGACCCATTTGGGGAATCATTGGTTGGCGCACGGGAGTCGCGGTGGCGCGCGCCGCAGAGCGTTGATGCACGGAGTTCGGGTGCCAGCCGCGTTCCTGCTTCTGGCAGCTTGTACCCAGCCATTGCACCTGCCTTCCCCACTTGGGGAAGACTGCGGATTGGATCAGGAGGCTCGGATGGAGCTCGCGCGCTGGGAGTTCTTCACGTTCGCGCCCGCCCTCGACTTGGAGGAGCGCCTGCAGAGGGCGACAGAGGACGCCGAGACTTGGACGACGACCTTCGAGGACCCCCATTACGTCGTGCACGGAACTCGGCTCGAGCACCTACCCGCCCGTGCGCAGGCCGGCCTGGAGTTCAACCGCATCACCTACGTGCAGGATTTCGACGTCTCCGAGAAACTGCAGGGCTCCGACGCCTTGGCCGGAGGCTTCTCGATCAATCAATGGGCGGATGTTTTTGGTCCGAGAACTGCGGAGTACCCGAACGCGCGACTCACGCAGCGCGTCGGTTGCTACCTGCGCGACGACTTCGTGACCGTATTGGCTTGTCGAACATGTCGCTCGGAGTACCGCCTTTGGTGTCTGCAGTATCTCGCGCACCGCGATCAGCATCTCCATGCCTATCCGGCACTTCGGCGTCAAGAAGCCGAGATCTGGCGAAGGCTGCTCGAGTTGATGGAGGACGAGTTTCGGGAAGACCTAGAATCTCCTCCCCGAACCGGTCGTAGCTCAACTGGATAGAGCATCGGATTTCTAATCCGACGGTTGGAGGTTCAAGTCCTCCCGGCCGGGCCACTCCCTCGCACTCCCCCGTCATGCTGCAAAAGTTCGATCCGCGCAATCAGGACCTGCTGGTCAACGTCCACGGCGTGCTGAAGCATCGCAACGAGGCCGGCGTCAGCCCCTTCGACTCCGCGGTGCAGGGCGGCGACGCGGTGTGGGAAGGCCTGCGTCTCTACGACGGCAAGATCTTTCAACTCGAAGCGCACCTCGATCGGCTCACCCACTCTGCGCAGGCACTCGCCTTCGCGCACATTCCGCCCAAGGCCACGATCAAGGAAGAGATTCGGAAGACGCTCCACGCCAACGGCATGCGCGACGGCGCGCACCTGCGGCTCACGCTCACGCGCGGCATCAAGTTCACCAGCGGCATGGATCCGCGCCTCAACACCGTCGGACCCACCCTGATCGTGCTCGCCGAGTGGAAGGCGCCGGTCTACGGCTCCGCCGGCATTCGGTTGATCACCTCCGCGATCCGCCGCTTCGCGCCCGACGGCCTCGATCCGAAGATCCATCACAGCAATCTGCTGCAGAGCATCCTGGCCAAGATCCAGGCCAATCACGCCGGCGCCGACGACGCGCTGATGCTCGATCCACGCGGCTTCGTCGCCGAGACCAACGCCACCCACGTCTTCGTGGTCGAAGATGGCGTGGTGCGCACGCCGCACGTGAATCACTGCCCCGAGGGCATCACGCGCTCGGCGGTGCTGCGCATCTGCGCGACCGAATCCTTGCCTCACACGGTCTGCGACCTCTCACTCTCCGAGGTCTACCGCGCCGAAGAAGTGTTCTGCACCGGCACCATGGGCGAATTGGTCCCCGTGATCGAGGTCGACGGGCGCACCATCGGCAGCGGCGCGGAAGGCCCGCTCACCGCGCGCCTGAAGACCTTGTTCCGCGAGTTCGTGCGCTCCTCGGACGACGAAGTCCTGGTCTGAATCCCCGCCGGCCCGCGTTGGCCGCAGCGCGAGCAAGGCGTTACACTTTCCGCCCGCAGAGTGGTGGGTGTAGCTCAGTCGGTTAGAGCACCAGTTTGTGGTACTGGGGGCCGCGGGTTCAAATCCCGTCACCCACCCCATTCCGCTGCGGGAAGGCTGGGTTCGCGGGGGTGGCGGAATTGGCAGACGCGCCAGGTTTAGGTCCTGGTATCGAGAGATGTGGGGGTTCGAGTCCCCCCTCCCGCACCAGCCGCATGAGGCCATGGACGATCGCGCCGCGCGCTACGACCGACAGATCCGGGTGCCGGAGATCGGCGCCGCGGGTCAGACCCGTTTGGGTGAGGCTTGCGCTGCGGTGGTCGGACTCGGCGCGCTGGGTTCGGTGGGCGCCGACCTGCTCGCGCGCGCCGGCGTTGGACGCCTGATCTTGATCGACCGCGACGTCGTGGACTGGCCGAACCTGCAACGCCAGACGCTCTACGTCGAGGCCGACGCCGAGCAAGCGCGCCCCAAGGCCGAGGCTGCGCGCGCGCGCCTCGCCGCTGTGAACTCCGAGATTCGCATCGACGCGCACGCCGCCGACCTCGAGGCGCGCAACGCCGCGCGATTGCTCGACGCGGCTGATCTCGTGCTCGACGGCACCGACAACTTCGCCACGCGTTGGTTGTTGAACGATTGGGCGGTGTCGCGCGCCCGCGCCTACGTCTACGCCGGTGTGGTCGCGACCTACGGCATGGTCGGCGCGGTGTTGCCGGAGGGCCCGTGCTTGCGTTGCACCTGGCCCGAGCCGCCCGACGCCGCCGGGGAACCGACCTGCCGCAGCGCGGGCGTGCTCGGCCCCGCAGTCGCCGTGATCGCGGGTCTCGCCGCCGGCGAAGCCATCAAGATCCTGGCCGGACGCAGTGACGCCGCCCTGCGCGGTTTCTTGCACGCCGACCTGTGGACCCACGAGGTGCGCAGCATCCGCGCGGAGCGCGATCCGGCCTGCCCGTGTTGCACTGCCCGCCGCTTCGATTGGCTGGATGGACGGCGCGGCGCGCGCACCGCCGAGGCGGTCTGCGGCGGCAACGCAGTGCAAGTGCCCGGCAGCGGCAGCGCCCCGGATCTTGCAGCGATTGCAACGCGCTTGCAAGGCAGCGTCACGGCGATGCGCGCAGAGGCGGGCTGGCTGCGTTTCCAAGCGCGCGACCTGGAAGTGTTCTTGTTCGCCGACGGCCGCGCGTTGGTGCGCGGCACCGAAGATCCGGCGCGAGCGTACGCACTGCTCGCCGAGACCGTCGGCTCCTAACTCTTCCCTGTGCCTTCAAAGAAAGCGCCCTGGCGGACCGGAGTCCGCCAGGGCGCAGGG
>JAQBVK010000128.1 GCA_027623585.1 Planctomycetota bacterium | reverse complement strand
CAGATCGCGAGCGCCTGCGGCGTGAAGGAGCGCGTGGTGCGCGAGCGCCGCCAGCAGCTCGGCATTCGCCCCGGCTATCGCTTGGTGGACACTTGTGCGGCCGAATTCGCCGCGCACACGCCCTACCTGTATTCCACTTACGACTGCAGCAGCGACGAAGTCGTGCCGAGCACGCGGCGCAAGGTGGTGATCCTCGGCGGCGGTCCGAACCGCATCGGCCAAGGCATCGAATTCGATTACTGTTGCGTCCATGCCTCGCTCGCGTTGCGCGCGATGGACATCGAGGCCGTGATGGTCAACTCCAATCCGGAGACGGTCTCGACCGACTACGACACCAGCGACCGGCTCTACTTCGAGCCGCTGACCCTCGAGGACGTGCTCGAAATCTGCGAGCGCGAGAAACCCGACGGCGTGATCGTGCAGTTCGGCGGGCAGACACCGTTGAACCTCGCGGAAGGTCTGCACCAAGCCGGCGTCCCGATTCTCGGCACCACCGTCGAAGCCATCGACCGCGCCGAAGATCGCGGCCGCTTCTCCGAGATGCTCGACAAGTTAGGCCTGCGCCAGCCGCCGAACGGGATCGCCACCAGCGCCGAGCAAGCGGTGGTGATTGCGCAACGCATCGGCTACCCGATCCTGGTGCGGCCCTCCTACGTGCTGGGCGGCCGCGCGATGCAGATCGTGTACATCGAATCCGATCTGCGCAAGTACCTCGAAGAAGCGGTCACCGCCTCGCCCGAGCGACCGGTGCTGGTCGACCGCTTCCTCGAAACCGCGATCGAGGTCGACGTGGACTGCGTGTGCGACGGCACCGAGGCCGTGATCGGCGCGGTGATGGAACACATCGAAGAGGCGGGCATCCACAGCGGCGACAGCACCTGCACGATCCCGCCGATCACGCTGAAACCAGAGATCGAAGCCGAGATTCGCGCCGCCACGAGGGCGCTCGCGCTCGAGCTCGGCGTCGTCGGATTGATGAACGTCCAGTACGCGGTGCAGAAGGACACCGTCTTCGTGCTCGAGGTCAACCCGCGCGCCTCGCGCACGGTGCCCTACGTGGCCAAGGCCACGGGCGTCCCGTTCGCGCGCATCGCCACCCAAGTCATGGCCGGCAAGACCCTGCGCGAACTCGACGTGAGCGATCCGCCGCGCATGGCGCACGTCGCGGTGAAGGCGCCGGCCTTCCCGTTCGCGAAGTTCGCCGGCGCGCGCGCCGATCTCGGGCCCGAGATGCGCTCGACCGGCGAGGTGATGGGAATCGATTCCAACTTCGGCATGGCCTTCGCGAAGGCCAGCGACGCCGCCGGACGCCGCTTGCCCACCACTGGCAAGGTGTTCATCTCCGTGAAGGACGCCGACAAACCCGGCGCGGTGATCGTGTCCCGCCAACTGGTGGAAATGGGCTTCGAGTTGGTTGCGACCGAGGGCACTTGGCGCACGCTACAAGAGGCTGGCGTGCCATGCGAGCGCGTGAACAAGGTGCACGAAGGGCGCCCGCACGCTGTGGACCTGATCAAGAACCACGAGATCGACTTGATCATGAACACCCCGCTCGGCAACGAGACGCGCACCGACGACGGCATGATCCGCAGCGAGGCCTATCAGGCCGGACTGCCGGTGCTGGCGACCTTGTCCGCGGCGCAAGCCGCCGTGCAAGGCATCCGCGCGCTGCGCGGGGGGCTCGCCGACGTTCGCAGCCTGCAGGAATACTTCGCTGCCGCCGCAACGCCCGTGGTTAGCGGCGCTTGAATCGGCGCGCGAGCGCGCCACTCAATTCGGCGAAGTCGGCGGGCCGGAACAACGCGCAGGCGAGTACGGCTGCGACGATGCCGGCCGTGATCGCCACGCTGACGACCGCGACTGAACCTGCTCCAACGCTTTCCATGCCGCTGCGCGTCAACCAGGCGGCAGCCCACGCCGCGGCGCCCGGAGCGATCAGCGCGGGCACTTCGCCGAAGCGCACCGGCGTCGCCGTGATCCCCAACGCGCGCAGTCCGCGCAGCAGGATCAAGCACTGCACGCTCAGTGCGATCGCGGTGGCCCAGCCGGCGCCCGGCACTCCGTAGATCGGCACCAGCACCAAGTCGGCGACAAGATTGATCGGCATCACCGAAGCTGCGGCCCAGGCCTGGAAGCGCATCTTTCCGCAGGCGAGGTACGCGCGCGCGAGCACGCCACCGAGCGCCGCAGCCGGCAGCGACCAGAGATACGCGCGCAGCACCAAGGCCAAGAGCCGTGTGTGCTCCGGCTCGAAGCGCCCGCGTTCGAACAGCATGCGCACGATCGGCTCGGCCAGAGCGTGCATGCCGGCCGCAGCGGCAAAGATCAGCAGCAGCATGCTTTGCGAACCGCGCCGCAACGCGTTGCCGAGCCCGGCGAAGTCGCCCGTCGCGGCGCGGCGCGCGAGCAGCGGCATGATGCCGGTGGCCGCCGCAAGCCCGAGCAAGGCCAGCGGCAGGTGCAGCAGTCGATTCGCGTAGTAGGTGTACGAATTCGCGGTTTCGTCCACCAACCACCGCACGATGAGTTGGTCCACGACCGCCGCAAGTTGCACCGCTGCGAGGCCGAGCAAAGCCGGAACGAATTCGCGCACCGCGCGCCGCTCCTCCACGCCCGGCTGGAGGAATCGCGGAGCCACCGGGAAGCCCGTGGCGCGTGTTCCCGGTGCCTGCATCGCCCATTGCAGCACGCCGCCGACCAAGATCGCGCCGATGATCAACGCGGCGCGCTCGTCGTCACCTGCTGTCGCGGGCAGCGGCCACAGCATGGCGGCGATCCACAGCAGATTCAGCACCACCGGCCCCGCAGCGGGCAGGAAGAAGCGCCCTTTGAGATTTTGCGGCGCGCCCAGCAAGGCGGCCAGGCAGATCGGCAACAGATAGGGCAACAAGAACGCGGAATAGAGCAAGGTGCGGCGCATGCCGGCGTGCTCCTCGCCCGCGGGCGTGTACAGCCAGCCCAGCAGGAGTGCGGCCTCGCCCAGGGTCACGATCACCACCAAGCTGATCGCCAGCAAACCGTGGAAGCGCGCGAAGAGATCGTGCGCTGCGCTGCTTCCGCGTTCATGTTCGGCGCGCGCCAGCGCCGGCTGCACCGCGGCTGACACAGCGCCTTCCCCGAACAGGCGCCGGAACAGGTTGGGCACCGTCCACGCGAGCACCAAGGCGCTCTGCACCGTGTTCATGCCGAAGGCTGCGCCGAGTAGCGCGTCGCGCGCGTAGCCGGCGATCCGCGAGACCAGGGTCCACGCGGAAGTCACCGCCGCGCCGCGCAATGCGTCGCGCCCGCTGGCGGTTCCGGCCGGCTCCGGCATCGCCCGGATCATGACCCGCCGACCGCGCCATCGCAATGCGCTCCGTTTGCCAGCGGCCTTGCCGCTGCTACGCTGGCGCGGACACGGATGCCATGACCTGCCAGTCGATCATGAGTAAGGAGCCGGTGACCTTCCGCTAGGAACTCACTGTGGGAGAGGCGATCGGCATCCTGGTCGCGCGCCGCTTCCGCAGCGTGCCGGTCGTGGACGACGCCGGCAAGATGATCGGCCAGTTCGGCGTGCACGCGCTGCTGCGCATGATGGTGCCGCGGATCGCTACCGAGCGGCTCGGGCTTCCGCATCTGCCCTTCGTGCAGGACGATTTGGAGGACTTGCGCCGCCGCTTGCGCCGCTTCTGGGATAAGCCGGTCGGTGAGTACGCCGAGCGCGACTACTTCGTGGTGCATCCGGACACGCCGCTGACCAAGACGGTGCTCTCCCTGTACCACACCCACGACAACCTTCCGGTCGTGGATCGCAAGACGGGCCAGTTGCTGGGCATCATCAGTTACTGGGACATCGTCCAGCGGCTCCTGAACTGACCGTGCTGCTCCAGCACGTCGCGGTCGTCGCTGAGCAGGCGTCCGGAGCGGTGGGCGCCGCGCCCAATGCGTGGCTTGCGGGCGGGATATTTCTGGCGTGCTACGCGGTCGTGATGTCCGAGCGCTTCAATCGCGCGAACGTCGCGCTACTGGCCGCCGGTTTGATGATTTTCTCACGCATCCTGACCCAGCAGGAAGCGATCGCGGGCATCGATTTCAACACCATCGGCCTATTGATCGGCATGATGCTGATCGTCTCGGTCACGCAGCAGACCGGCATCTTCCAGTTCCTCGCGGTGTCGGCAGCGCACCGCGCCCGAGGCAACCCATGGGGAATTCTGCTGCTGCTGGGCTTGGTCACTGCCGTGACCTCGGCACTGCTCGACAACGTCACCACGGTGTTGCTGATCGTGCCGGTCACGCTCGCGATCACCGAAGAACTGGAAGTCTCGCCCTATCCCTTCCTGTTCAGCCAGATCCTTTGTTCGAACATTGGCGGCGCCGCGACGCTGATCGGTGATCCGCCGAACATCCTGATCGGCTCACAAGTGTCCGGACTGAGCTTCGCGGATTTTATGGTCAATTTGGCGCCTGCTGCGTTGGTCGTGCTGGCGGCGACCTTCGTGCCGATCTGGCTGGTGTGGGGCCGCCGGTTGCACGCCTCCGCGGAGGCGCGCGCGCGCGTGATGGCCTTCATCCCGCGTGAGGCGATCACGGATCCCGCGCTCCTGAAGAAATGCCTCATCGTGATCGCGCTGGTGATCATCGGCTTCGTGATCGGTCACGGCCGCGGTCTGGAGCCCGCCACCGTGGCGTTGACCGGCGGTGCCTTGCTGATGCTGCTCTCCAATCTCGATCGCAAGATCGACGAGAAGAACGAGCGCGTGCACCATTTCTTCGGCCACGTCGAATGGACCACGATCTTTTTCTTCGTGGGACTCTTCATCGTGGTCGCCGGCATCGAGCGCGCCGGCATCCTGGCCAAGCTTTCCGCGCTGATCGTGGATGGGGCGGGCGGCGACCGCAACGCCATCGCCTACGCCGTGCTCTGGGTCAGCGCCATCGCCTCCGCGGTGGTCGACAACATTCCCTTCGTCGCCACCATGATTCCGACCCTCAAGGGAGTGGTCGCCGAGCTCGGCTTGGGAGCGGAAGAGGCGGAGCCGTTGTGGTGGTCGCTCTCACTCGGCGCCTGCCTGGGCGGCAACGGCTCGCTGATCGGCGCCAGCGCAAACCTGATCGTGGCCGGTTTTGCCGAGCGCGCCGGCCAGCCGATCCGTTTCCTGACCTTCCTGAAGCACTCCTTTCCGCTGATGCTGATGTCGATCGCGATCTGCCACGTCTACCTGTGGTTACGCTATCTGAGCTGAGCAAATCGGTAGAACTGGAGTTCGGTTGCCGGTTCTCCTGGCGCTGCTAATCTTATTTGTCCTTGGCTCGCGCCGCGCGCGCGAACCGCCCGTCGACCCGCAGCCCGCCCCCATCGTGCACAGCCCTTTGGTCCCCGTCTTGCTGCAACACGGCGCGACGGCAGTCGCTGAGCACGGCGATGTGTCTTCGGTGATCTTCGGTTGGTCCGCGATCGCCGTCGCGACGACGCTGTTCGGGCTCACCTATGCGCTGATCATGACCGAGCGTTTCAACCGCGCGAACGTCGCGATGTTGGCCGCCGGCTTGATGGTGCTGCTCGGCGTCATCAATCAGCACCAAGCGGTCGTGGGCGTCGACTTCAACACCATCGGCCTGCTGATCGGCATGATGCTGATCGTCGCGGTGACGCGCGAAACCGGTGTTTTCCAATACCTCGCGATCTGGTCCGCGAAGAAGGTCAAGGCCAAGCCTTGGGGCATCCTGCTGATGCTCGCGGTCGTCACGGCAGTGACTTCGGCCTTCCTCGACAACGTCACCACCGTGCTGCTGATCGTGCCGGTCACGCTGGTGCTGACCGAAGAACTGGAGGTGCCGCCCTATCCCTTCCTATTCGCGGAGATCCTGTTCTCGAACATCGGCGGCACCGCGACGCTGATCGGCGATCCGCCGAACATCATGATCGGCAGCCAGGTCGAGTACATCACCTTCCTGGACTTCATGGTGAACCTCGGGCCGGTCGTGATCGTGGTGATGATCGCCACCATCTTCCCGATCTGGCTGATCTGGGGCCGCAAGATGACCGCGAGCGACGAGGCGCGACAGCGCGTGATGGAATTCGACGAGAAGGCGGCGATCACCGACAAGCCGCTGCTCGTGAAGTGCTTGGTCGTGCTCGGCCTGGTGACTTTTGGCTTCATCGTCGGGCATCCCTACGGCTTCGAACCGGCCACCGTCGCCATCACCGGCGGCGCGCTGCTGATGATTCTCTCGAACCTGGGGCGGAAGATCGACGAGAAGAACGAGCGCACGCACCACTTCTTCGGACATGTCGAGTGGACCACGATCTTCTTCTTCGTGGGACTCTTCATCGTGGTCGCCGGCGTCGAGCACGCCGGCCTGCTGAACATGCTCGCCGACGAGATCGTGGAGCGGACGGAGGGCGATCGCGCCGCAATTTCGATCGCCGTGCTGTGGGTCAGCGCGATCGCCAGCGCGATCGTCGACAACATCCCGTTCGTCGCGACGATGATTCCCACCTTGAAGACCGTCATCGCCGACCTCGGCATGAGTCAGTCCGATTCGATGGCTTTGTGGTGGTCGCTGGCGCTGGGCGCTTGCATGGGTGGAAATGGCTCCCTGGTCGGAGCCAGCGCAAACCTGATCGTGGCAGGATTCGCGGAACGCGCCGGACAGCGCATCAAGTTCACCACCTTCATGCTGCACGCGTTCCCGATGATGCTGATGAGCATCGCGATCTGTCACGTGTACATCACGTGGCGCTATCTCTAATCCAGTTCGGCGAGCAACGCGCGCATCGCGGCGCCGGTGCGTTGGGCATGAAACTCGCCCGCGCGCACAATTCCGTCCGCGCCTCTTAGCGCTCGCCACGGAGCGTCCTCGAGCAACCGCCGCAAGGGCGCGGTGAAGCTGCGCGGGTTGGAGGGATCGCCGTACTCGGCGGCATTGCCTAGCACCTCGGGCATCGCCGTCGTGCGGCTGG